>JBGSKP010000073.1:0-3622 GCA_041741175.1 Thiocapsa sp.
CGGCATCGCCGTGCTGGATCTAATCAACGAGGTTGCCGCGTATCCGGCCGAGGACGACGAGGTGCGCGCCCTGTCCCAACGTCGCGTGCGCGGCGGCAATGTCACCAACAGCCTTGCCGTGCTCGCGCGGCTCGGCCATCCCTGCCGGTGGGTTGGCACGCTCGGCGATGATGTTGCCGCCGACAGTATCCTCGCGGACCTTGCTGATCGGGGTATCCAGACCGGCCAAGCGATTCGCGTTCCCGGCGGTGCGACACCGACCTCGTCGATCCTGGTCAGTCGCGCTACCGGCAGCCGGACCATCGTGCATTTCCGGGATCTGCCCGAGCTGACTGCCGCCGCCTTCGCGCAGGTCTCGCTCGCAGGTGTGGCCTGGGTCCATTTCGAGGGTCGAAACCCGGCGCAAACGCGGTGCATGATTGACCGTGTCCGTCGTGAGGCACCGGATGTCCCCATCTCGGTCGAGCTGGAGAAGCGCCGCCCCGGCATCGATGCCTTGCTGGACGGACCGCGTGTGCTGCTGGCCGGTCGCGCCTTTGCTCGGGCCGGCGGGTTCGACCACCCCGACGCCTTTTTAGAAGATCTGGCTCGACGGACCGATGCCGCCCTCTGCATCGTGGCCTGGGGTGCGCAGGGCGCCGCCTATCTGGCCCGCGGTGGCGGGGTTGAGCAGGTCTCGGCTTACGCACCGGCAAGGGTTGTCGATACCCTGGGCGCCGGCGATGTCTTCAACGCCGGGGTCATCGATGCCCTGCTGCGCGGCTGCACTGCGGTGGAGGCGGTCACCGCGGCAGTGCAGCTCGCCGGTCTGAAATGCGGACACGTCGGTTTGATGCTGCCATCCTGATCAAGGTGCTGGATTCGGATGGCGAGTATGGATCGCTTCGATCTCCCCGATCAGGTCCTCGGAGAGCGTCAAATCGATGCTGGCCAGATTGGTCTCCAATTGCTCCAACGTGGTTGCCCCGATGATGTTGGACGTCGTGAAGGGGCGGCTCGTGACCCAGGCGAGTGCCATCTGCGCCGGATCCAGATCATGCCGGCGCGCGAGTGCGACATACTCGGTGGTGGCCGCTCGGGCTTCGGGATTGGAATAGCGATTGAAGCGCTCAAACAGCGTCAGGCGGGCGCCTGCCGGGCGCGGATGATCGACATATTTCCCGGACAACACGCCGAAACCCAAAGGCGAGTAAGCCAGCAGTCCACAGTCCTCGCGGATGGCGACCTCGGCAAGACCCACTTCGAACGAGCGGTTCAGCAGGCTGTACGGATTCTGAATGCTGGCCATCCGTGGCAGGCCAAGCTGCTCGGAAAGCGCTAAGAACCGCATCAGGCCCCAAGGTGTTTCATTTGAGACGCCGATCTGCCGAATCTTCCCGGCGCGGACCAGGTCTGCCAAAACCCCGAGTGTCTCCTGGAGCGGAATGCTCTGCTCCTGCTCGGCCGGCGAGAAACCCAGCTTGCCGAAATAGTTGGTCTCCCGATCGGGCCAGTGCAGTTGGTAGAGGTCGACATAGTCCGTTTGCAGCCGTCTCAAGCTGCCTTCAAGTGCCGCCTCGATCGTGGCGCGGTCCAGCCGACCCTTGCCGCCGCGGAGATGCGGTAACCAGTCACCCGGTCCAGCAACCTTGGTCGCCAGGACCACGCGCTCCCGACAACCGCGCGACTTCAGCCAGGTCCCGATGTATTCCTCGGTGCGGCCGACAGTTTCCGCGCGTGGCGGAACCGGATACATCTCGGCCGTATCGATGAAATTGATCCCCGCCGCGAGCGCCCGATCCAACTGGGCATGCGCATCGCCCTCGCTGTTCTGCTCGCCGAAGGTCATGGTGCCGAGACAGAGTGCGCTGACGCGAATCTCCGATCGGCCCAGTGCTCTTAGCTCCATAGGGCTCTCCTGGCTGATTGGCTGCTGTTAATCGTTCAATTGCAGTCGGTGGTCCGACTCACCCGCCCCGATATTGCGCCTGATGGAATCCGTACAACCAACAGCCAGTGTAATGGCAGGCGATGAGCATCGACTAGGCGTTGTTTTACTGATGAGGTTGCGCGTCTCTCGCTGACTGTGTCGTTCCCTGTTCGGTTGGCGTCAGCGTTTCAACGGGTTGAAACAAACTGCGAGGCGTCGCGACAGGCTGTATGGGCCGCAACAGACTACGAAACTCTGATTGAGGATCTTGCGGCCCGGTCGTCGTCGCCGGGCGCGGTAGCGATTCAACCCACTCCCGCGAGTCAGCCATGGAGGGGCCGCGCCGCGATGGCTCCCGATCGAGTTGAGTGGACGGAGTCTGCCTGCAGGAGAGCACGCCGGCCTGTTTGACCTACTCGGTCCACCGAATGGAGGGTGGCCCAGGCGGGATATCCTCGAAGCTCTCGCCGTTTGCAGCGATCGTGAACTGGCGGCCTGCCTCTGCACCGCCGGCCTTGGGGTCGGGTTTGAGGTAAGCGACGCCGAGCCAGCCCGGGGTCAGAAGCTTTGGTTCGACTAAGCCGCTGTTCAGGGCCTCTTGGCTCAAGGCGTAGGAGCGCACGAGGATGGTGTCCCCCGGTTTCACCCGGACGGTGGAGCGCAGCACCGAGATGACCTCCATGCGGTAGAGCACATCGGTGCGCTCCACCTGCTGCGGGGGCACCTGCGCATCCAGCACCTCCAGCACCCTGACCTCAAGCTTTGACGCAGCGCCTGTCTTGAGCTCTTCCCCCGCCTGGGCGCTCCCCCACAGAACCAGAAGAACGCCGAGGGCGGCGAGGGTCGCGAGCCGAATTGAATAGAACTGGAACATGGCAATCTCCTCTCTAGTTGACGATAGCCACCGCGTCCTCGACCGGGCCGCGACGGTTCCTGCTTTCAGTTTAGTCCAGTGGACTCGAATCCGTGCCGTGCCGCCGCCCTGGCGACACTGAACCCGACACTGCCGATCTTCCAATTCACTTTACCGAAAACCTGCCTCCAGCGGCCCCTTGGAGGCCAGACACCAGACCTGCTGGAGACGCGCGACCGGTGACGGGGCGCAGCAGGGGGCCGGAACCTACCCGGACGTGCTGCCGCGGGTTGGTCTCGTGGCCATGGGTTCCCGGATGGACATCGGGTGCATCTTCACGCTACTGGACAGACGATGCCGGGGATTGGACTGAACTCTTGGTTATCCTTGTGGAGGGCCGCCAAGATGCCAAACACGCCCACGCCGCTGAAAAACCGACTCCTGGCAGTCCTATCGACGGAGGCTCAGGAGCGCATTTTCCCGTTTCTCGAACTGGCGCCAATGCCCCTGGGCAAGGTTCTGTATGAGTCCGGGGCTCCCGAGCATCATGTCTATTTTCCCACCGATTCCATCATTTCCCTGCTCTACGTCATGGAAGATGGCGCCTCGGCGGAGATCTCCGTGGTCGGAAACGAGGGCATGGCCGGCATCCCACTCTTTATGGGCGGCGTGAGCACCACCAGTCGCGCCATCGTACAGAGCGCCGGATTCGCCTACCGGCTCCCGGGGAAACGCTTCAAGGATGAGGTGAGACGCTACGGCGAGCTGCTGTTCCTCATGTTGCGTTACTCCCAGGCTCTGATCACCCAAATGGCCCAAACGGCCGTGTGCAACCGCCACCACTCGATCGAGCAGCAGTT
>JBGSKP010000074.1:0-3880 GCA_041741175.1 Thiocapsa sp.
GCTCGCCGCCCTGCCGGCCGACGGCCTGCACGACGCCGCTCCAGAGCGCGATCCCCTCCGCGTACTCCTGGTTCGGGACCAGCGCGCGCAGATTCAGCTCCAGATCGAGGATGGGAATGCTCAGCTGCCAGGCCACCGGATATGTCGATCCGGTACGCGGGCTGCGCCAGCGGGCCGTCGGCTCAAGCTGGATCTCGCGCCGCTGGAAGCTTTGGACCCGACCGTCGGTGCGAATCAAGGCACAGGCCGGGATCGGTGTTCCGGTCCCGTCGTCGCGGCGTAAGCGAAGACAGATCAGCTCGCGCGCGTCCTCGAGCTGGATCGCAAAGCGGTTCAGCCCAACCTGCCCACCGGACGTGGGAATGGTCCCCCAGGCATGGTCGAGCCAGGCGTGGCCCTGCACGGGCCGGGGCTCGCCATCCAACGCGAGTGTGCCAGTGACGGACAGGCGCGGCAGCAGGTAAGCGGCAAAACCGAGCGCGTCGGCGTCCCGCCCCAGCAGCGCAAGACTGGCGAACGCGATGGGCGATTTGACCGGCGCCAGGTCCAGAGTCAGCGCGGCTCCGGCGCCTTCGGCGACCAGGGCGATGCGGGTCTGATCCGGGGCGCCCTCCCGATGAGTCAGCGACCAGTCCTGGATCCACACCGAGGGCGGATCGGATGCGCCACCCGCCAGGCCCAATGCCTCGCGCGTCAATCGCTCGGCCGATCGCACGCCGTCGCGATCGGCCTGCATGAGTGTGAGTTGACCGCGGTAGATCGCATTGGCCGCCCAGGCGGATGGACGCTCGGGAAGATCGGGGGCATCGGGACGCAGTGCCACTCGGGTCAGATTGAGCTGAAAGTCATACCGGATGCCCCGCGCATCGATCAGCTGACCGAAGAGATTCCACAGCTCGCTGCGAAAACCTGGGTGAGCGCCATGATCGGCCGGAAAGCGCAGTGACGCGCCCTCGGCAACTTCGGCGAATCCCTGGACGTCGGAGTCGACGAAGGATTCCAGTGACGGCCCGGTGGTCGCGGCGGTCTCGCCGGAGCGTCCCAACCAGACGGCTGCGCCGGCCGCGACAAGGCACACCATGACGAGAAGCAAAACAAGAGTTTTCATGGGGCGAAGATGACTCCCGCGAAACGGCATCACTCGGGTGTCCTGGAGCAGCGCGCCTGAGCGACCTGCACCGGGTCAGCGCCGTGCACGGACATACTCGGCCATCGCCTCGGGCAGGATCCGTTGAAGCTGCGCGATGCGCGCCTCATTCAGCGGATGGGTGCTCAGGAACTCGGGCCCCTGTGTGCCCTGGCTGCGATTGTAGGTTCTGAACCGCTCCCAGAAGCCGATGGCCTCAGTCGGGTCGAAACCGGCTCGGGCCATATAGAGCAGGCCGATCCGGTCGGCCTCGTGCTCTTGAGTGCGCGAATAGGGCAGCATGACGCCGACCTGGGTGCCGATTCCATACGCCTGCATGGCCAGATCGGTGGGCACGGACGACTGAGCACCGAGCGCGACAGATAAGGCCGTCCCACCAAGCTGCACAAGCAGATCCTGCGACATGCGCTCGGCCCCATGCCGCGCGGTGACATGGGCGATCTCATGGGCGATGACGGTCGCCAGACCGGCCTCGGTCCTGGTGATCGGCAGGATGCCGGTATTGACACCGATCTTGCCGCCGGGCAACGCAAAGGCGTTCGGCTCATCCGACTCGAACAGGACGAATTCCCAGCGAGCGTGGGGGATGCTGACGACACGCGCGATACGGCTGCCGACGGACTGGAGCTGGGCATTGGCGGAGCGATCACGCGACACGGGCGTCTCACGCTTGATCTTCTGGAACGACTGTAGACCGATCCTGGCCTCCTCGGCGGGGTCGACCAGCAACACCTGACGCCGGCCGGTTTCAGGCGCAGTGGCACAGCCGCTCAAGACGAGGAGCAGGCAGAGCACTGCAAAGGCGCGGGTCGGTCTCATGGTGGGTCAGGTGGGGACGACTCGGTCGGCAGACCAGATGTGCGCCGATCCGGCGCGCGTTGATCCCGGGGTTTGAGGTGGCGCCCGGTTCAGGTTTCCGGCGCGTCGTAATAACTCAGATCAAGCCAACCGGCGGCATCGCCGCGGTGCTCCCGGTTCCAGCGATTGATCCAGTCGTAGAAAGGCCAGAACTGCTCGCTGTTGCGCAGGATCGCATAGTGGCCAGCCAGTCGCTCCCAGTCGTCCTTGCTCTGGACGGCGCGCAGATCCGCGAGAAAGCGGTGCGCGTCGGCCAGGTCCAGATCAATGAAGAGGTTCGGGAATCCGTTGACCAAGGTCGGATAGAGACTCACCGTCTCCTCATCCGGAAGCGCCTGTCCGTTCTCGAACAGCAGCGTGTACTGCGACTTGTAGACCCGGTTTGCCACCAGGGAATAGACCCGATGATGCACACCCGCGCGGGAGCCAGGTTGATTCAGTCGCAGCAGGATGACGCTCGGCAGCTCCGGCACGAAGCGCTGGCCCGGTACGGCCGTCAGCATGGCGACGGCGGACTCCCAATCCTCGAAACTCTTGATGGGCGCGTCAAGCGACACCTCGGGTTTCACCCGAGGATTCAATCGATCAGGCAGCCCGCTGACCCGCGGTCCGAGCCACTGCGCAATCTGCTCAATCAACTCATGCAGCGGGTCGCTGCCATGAAAGACGACTTGTGTGGGCTGATCCGCTGATGCGAAGGGAACCAGACTTAAGGCCATGGAGCCGATACCGCGGGTCCATCGGTGGCGGATCGGCTCGCGGGCCTCCTTGGGCAGCAAACCGAGAAAGCTATCCTCGAACTCCTGACGCAGCAGGTTGAAGAACAGCAGGGTCTGAAGCTTCTGGGCGTCGCCGGCCCAATACTCGAAGCTGGCGACGGTATCGTAATAGAGGCGCTCCAGTCCGCTGTAGCCGATCAGCCAGAAGCTCTGCGGGACGCCCCCCTGCGCGCCCTGGAGTACCGAGACATTCGTCTCGTGGCGCAGCAGGGTGAGCCAGGCGTTGCGGTTGTGACCATCGCCATCCCAGATGGCGTCGAGCGACCAGCCGTCCGGGGCAAGACGCTTAAGGGCCGCGGCGTAAGCCTCCAGGTACCGGGCATTGCCCGCAAGCGAGCGGTCCATGAAGGCGCTCGGGTCATCCAGACCCAGGGTCGGATCCTGCACCGAGGGATCCTGCTCCGGATCCAGGAAATAGACCCAGAACTGATCCTTGACCGCAAATGTCGCGATCTGACCGTTGCAGACCGGGCCATAAGTGATCCCGCCGATGATGACCTCGGCATTCTGGATCAGGAAGCGATAGCGCGCCTCGGCCGGGATCGCCGCAAAGACCAGAAAGGGATTGCCGGTGTTCCAGGGCGGATTCAGGTCGGCATCGCTGCCCCACTGCGGCGACAGGAACAACGCCTTGAGATGCCCGATGTCGCTCGGGGCAAGCTCCCAGAGGAAGAGGCTTTTCTGCACCGGCGCCGTGGTCACCTTCTCCAGACGGTACCAAAAGCGCTCCGCACCGGGATCCCCGTAGGGCAGCGCGGTGGAAATGACCTTGATCGGCGGGATCTCGCCGGCCCCTCCAGGGTGACCGCGGCCATGCATCTGCGGTGGCGGTGTGCTGGAGCGCACCAGTCGGAAGCGGTCGCCGGGACTGTCTCTCAGAACAACGGTCGCCAGGAAAACATGCTCGAAGATAAAGCGGCTGACCAGCGCCTGACGCGGGTCCGGGCCGTTGAAGAAGTCTTCCCATGCCATGACGGCCGCAGGATTGGCAACCGTTCGCGCCGTCGCCTCGGCCTGCTCGCTTGGACCGGGTGAGCCCTGCGCCACCCAGTCCCGCAGGATCTGGAAATCCTGCCCGGCCAGCGCCGGCAGACCG
>JBGSKP010000075.1:0-1511 GCA_041741175.1 Thiocapsa sp.
GATGCGCACACGGCATGTCGTGCAGCGCCCGTGTCCCCCGCAGGCCCGGACGTGTGGGATCTTGCAGGCGATCGACACATCGAGGATGGTCATGCCGGGATCTGCGACGGGCATCACCTTGTCTTCGCCCAAGTACACGATCGTCGTCATGTGAGCCTCGACACCGAAGTTGGACGATCACGAAGCTCGGCATCGCGCCGCGAATCGAGGGGAGAAAAGCCTATCACAGGCGAACTGCGGCCGGCGTGAGCGCCTTTGCCTCTTAGAGCGTTGCGCTGTCTGAGGCCGCGGACACCCCCTCCACCTTGATCGGGCGCGAAGCATCGATATGTACATCACGCTGCGGGAAGGCGATGGAGATGCCGGCCTTGACGAACTCTTCGCCGACAACGAAGCGGATCTCGCTCAACACCAGCGGGGAACTGACGTTGGGCGTCAGGTTGATCCAGAAATGCGCCGCGAACGCATGGCGGTGTGCGGCTTGTGGCCAAGCCGGCGACGAAGGAAAATCGAATCTCACTGCCACACCCCGAATCAATCTTTCCAATACGTTGTCGTCCCGCTCCGACCACTTTCGCCAATCGTCCTAAACTGCACGGACAGCCCCAACCCAGGAGTCCACCATGCACATCGCCTCGCTCAAGGAAGTCGTCAGCGCCGAAGAATGGCAGTTGCGTTGTGATCTTGCTGCTTGTTATCGGCTGGTCGCGGCGTACGGCTGGAGCGACCTGGTGTTCACCCACGTCAGCGCACGCCTGCCGGGGCCCGACCACCATTTCCTGATCAACCCCTACGGACTGATGTTCGACGAGATCACCGCCTCGTCACTGATCAAGATCGACCAGGACTGCAACAAGCTCAGCGATTCGCCGTTTCCGGTGAACCCGGCCGGCTTCGTCATCCACAGTGCCATCCACCAGGTGCGCGAGGACGCTGGCTGCGTGTTGCACACGCATTCACGTGCGGGTGTGGCGGTGAGTGCGCAGAAGTGCGGCGTGCTGCCGATCAGCCAGCAATCGACCTTCGTGCTCAATTCGCTCGGCACCCACGACTACGAAGGCGTGGCGCTGCGCGACGACGAGAAGCCGCGACTGCAGGCCGATCTGGGGCAGAACAACTACCTGCTGCTGCGCAACCATGGCCTGCTGACCGTGGGCAGGACCATCGCCGACGCCTTCCTGCACATGTACACCTTCGAAAACACCTGCCGCATCCAGATCGATGCGCAGGCCGGGGGTGAACTGATCCACGTCAACCCGGCCATTCTCGAAGGCCTGGGCACGGTGATGAAGACCGCCACCGGCGGCATGGGCGCGGCGCTGGCCTGGCCCGCCTTGCTGCGCAAGGTGGAACGCATGGATCCCGGCTACAGGAACTGACCGACCGGTCGCCCGCCGCAGCTTCAGCTGCGGAACTGCATCGAATGCAGCCGCGCATACAGCCCGCCCTGCGCCAGCAGCTGTGCATGGGTGCCTTGCTCGACGATGCGGCCGGCTTCCATCGCCACCACG
>JBGSKP010000076.1:0-11332 GCA_041741175.1 Thiocapsa sp.
TTGCTCGGCCGCGAAGCGCGCCTGCGCGCGGGCTTCGATTTCGGCCTTGGCCGCGGCGATGACGGCGAGGCGCTGCTCGCGGCGCTCGAGCTCCAGCGGGATGTCCAAGTGCTCCGGCAGCGGTGTGTTGTCGGCCTACTCGGCCGGACGCAGCAGTTCCTCGACCTCGCCCTCGAGCTGTTCCTCCAGGCCCTCGGCGTGCGCGAAGCTCAGCGCCTTGTGCTTGCTCGCGTTGGCTTTGATCTTGGTCCCGTCCAGACCGACGGTGCCGAGCTTGAGCAGCCCCATCGCCTGCGCCCGATAGTGTGAGCAGGGAGCAGCACCTCGGTGAACAGCCCCGCCAGCTCGTCGAGAAAGCGCTTGCGAAAATCGGCGATGGTGCGGTGGTCGGGATGGGTGTTGGCGCAGATGTCGCGAAACGCGATCGAATCGTAGGTCGCCTGCGCAAGCTTGCGGCTGGAGAACACGCCGGTGGCGTAGCCGTAGAACAGCAGCGCCACCAGCATCGCCGGGTGGTAGGGCCGCGAGCCGGTGCCGGCGTACGCCGCCACCAGTTGGCTCAGATCGAGCCGATCGACGATCTCCACCACGAACCGCGCCAAATGGTCTTCCGGCAGATACTCCTGCACTGTCGCCGGGAACATGTCCGGCGTCTCCCGATCCACCGTTACGAAGTTGACCGCCATGCTGCTGACTATCGTCGATACCGACCAGGCCCTATTGTACCCGAAGGCCGGGCCGACAAGTCGGACAGGCTCCTAGTCAAGGGTTCAACAACAACCTGCCCATCCGGTCGGGTTAGCGCAGCGTAACCCTCCGCGGGGATATAACGGGTCCCACGTGTCTCTGAATCGCCCCCGGGCGGGTCGACGTTGACCTCTCTTCATCGGCAGGCTGCTCTTGAAGCCTTCCGGATCATCCGTTATCTCATCGCCACTGCGTATGGACCGGTCGGCGCCGACCGGTCTGATCGCCATCACTCTCCATTCGGATCCCCGGATCATGATCAGCACCGGCACCCTGATGCTCGCCAAGGCGCTCCTGAGACCGCTGGCGTCATCATGGGATTCCTGCTCCGTGAGCTGTGGTTGCTGCGCCGGATGAGACGCGAGGACGAGGCGCGGAAGGCCGCAGCGCAGCCTGCGGCCGAGTCGCCGGAGACCCATGATGAGGGCGCGACCGGCACGGCCGGCCACTGAGCGGGAGCCCTCGACATGGCTGCGCATCCCGATCCCGTAGACCCGTCGGACGGTCTCCGGGAGTGCCGTCGCCGGTGCGAGGTCGGCATGGACGAAGGACCGGCCGACACGATTAGCCCTTCGAAGCGTACACCCGCTGCTGGGGTTTTCGCGTCGAAACGCGGCGGATCCCTGGGCTTGCCGTGAAGTAGGCAGCGGCGAAGCGCGAATGCGCGGGCGTATGCAGCCGCCCGCTACTCTGCAAACTGGCTGGCGAGGCCGCTCAGGGTCATGTTCTCCGCGATGGCGTCGTGTGGGATCAGCAAGTACCGCCAGGGTTTGCCGCCATGTGAGATCGCGTGGACGGAGGCATTGGCGCACCAACCGAGCGCGGCCTCTTTCTTGGCGAGCACCGAGGGATCCGCCATCTCTTTGCGCATCTTCGGCTCCAGCATGTAGACGGCTGCGTCCGTTTCGGCGACGAAGTCGGGCTGGTATTCGCGATGGTCGGCGCCGTCGCGGTAATAGATCTGGAACTGCCCGCGGGCGGGTCTGAACCACTTGCCCGCCTCACGTTCCAGGATCACGGCCAGCTTGCGTTCGGCGTCGGACTCGAACTTCTGGACCGGATAGAGGCAGCGTTCAAAGCCGCCGAACAGGTAACGGCTCATGTTGCTCTTGTCAGCGGGCGAGACGCGATAGTCCGCGGGCGGCTCCTTGACCGCGTAGCTGTAGGCGCTCGGTTTCAGCTCGCTGAAGCCCTTGCTGATCTTGACCTCGTAGCCCCCGTCGGTCTCCTCGAACCAATGCTGTTGCATCTGGGCATGAATGAAGTTGGCGATGGGCTGCTGGTAGCAGCGCAGGACCTTGCGTGTGTCGTCTTCGGTGAGATAGCTCAGGAAGTGCTGGACGGTCTGCCCGGCCAGATCATAGAGCAGGTCGGCGTGGTCATCGTAGGAGATGTCGTCGAAGTCGATAAGGCCGCTGACCAGGTAGTCTTCCAAACGGGCTTCTTCGAAGCCGCCGCGTCCCAGTGCCACCACGTCGCGTTGCCCGGTGCGCAGGTGTTGGACCCATAACTCGTCGGAGACCGGCGCGTATCGCAAGGTCGACAGATCCAGCGTGAAGGGCTTGAATCCCGACCGGACCTCGCCCTTGGGAATGACCAGAATGCGCGGGATGTCGATGGTCTGCCTTGCGACCAGGTCGATGGTCTTGGCGACGACGGCGGCGATGTCCGGTTCCTCGGCGAGGCCCTCGATACCCAACTGCACCGGGGTACGCTGCGCCTCCACCGCCTGAACAATCGCGGCCTGGACCTCGGGTGCCCTGAGATGCTCGACCGTCGGCACGGTTTGCGCGTCGCCGCTCAGTCGCTTGATTGCGGCGTAGGCCAGTTGCGCAATGGCCTGTTCCTCGGGTTTGTCGAATGCAGCCGGTTGGTCGTCGCCGGCCACCAGGGTGCTGCTGGTCGGCGTCGCCGGCTTGAAGCCAAGCTGGCTCGCCAACTGGGACTGGGAGACGACCGTGGCGGTCTTCTGCCCGAGCTGGTCCATGTTCAGCACGACCGTTTGGAGTTGTATCGCCGACCCCGACCGCTTGGCCTCGTCCACGATCTCCTGAAAACGGTCATGTGCGACGATGTTCAGGCGATCCACGGATGTCACACCGGTGCGCACGCCGTAAGGCAGGCGCAAACCTCGCCCGATGGATTGCTCGATCAGGACGCGCGCATTGGCCGCGCGCAGGGGCACGATGGTGTAGAGGTTGGTGACGTCCCAGCCCTCCTTGAGCATGTTCACGTGGATCACGATCTCGGTCGGCTCCTCGGTGTGCTCGACCTTGAGCGAGCGCGTGATCATGGCCTCTTCTTCGGCCCCGCTCTTGCTGGAATCCACCTGAATGACCTTGTCCTTGTAACGCCCCTCGAAGAAGGAGTCGGATTGGATCAGCGCCAGCAACTCGCCCGCATGGGTCGTGTCGCGGGCGATGACCAACACGAAGGGCTTGACGATGGGCTTGTCGGTTGCGCGCGCGTAGGTCTCCAGCTCGACCTTCACCCCCTCGTGCAGACGCACCCCGTCTTCGAGCTTGAGGCGCTCGATCTCGGAGGCGGACATTCCGCTCGGGTCGAAGTCCTTGTGTGTGACAACCGCAGGCTCCTTCACGAAGCCATCGGCCATCGCACGCGCCAGCGGGTAGTCGAGGATCACGTTCTTGAAGGCGACGGCGCCCCGGCTGGTCTCGACATAGGGCGTGGCCGTCAGCTCGAGCCCGAGGATAGGACGAAGCTCGTTGATCGCCCGAATCCCGGCGCTCGCGCGGTAGCGGTGCGACTCGTCCATCAGGAGCACCAGATCCGGCAGTCCGGCCAGATAGTCGAAATAGCTGGTGCCGATGTACTCGGACAGCCGCTTGATGCGCGGCGCTTTGCCGCCACGGACCTCCGAGTTGATCTTGGAGATGTTGAAGATGTTGATCCGCACCATCCCGAACAGGCCTCCCCCGGTGACGTTCTGCTGCTCGTAGGTGTCGCCGGTGATGACCATGGGCGTGTTGGTCGCAAACTCCGCAATGCCCCGGAAGACATACTTCGGCGTGTTCGGCGTGAAGTCCGCGATCAGCTTGTTGTAGATCGTCAGGTTGGGCGCCAGCACGAAGAAGTTGTCGATGCCGTGGGCCTGATGCAGGTAGCTGATGAAGGCACCCATGAGCCGGGTCTTGCCCACGCCGGTCGCGAGCGCGAAACACAGCGAGGGAAAATCCCGCTCGAAATCCGCGACCGAAGGGAACTCCCCGCGGATGATGTCCAGCACGGCGGCGACGTCGGGTGCCTTGCCTCGCGGAGTGATGTCCATGATCCGATGCAGGATCTCCAACGCTCGGCGCTGGGGCGGGCGCAGGCTCAGCCGGCCGGCGATGGCATTCACATGACGATTCAAAGCTTCACTCCAGATGCTTGCAGTATCGGTGCGATCAAACCAGTCCGCCCCGTACCTGATTCAACACGCACCGCGTGTTGAATCGATGGTCAGCAATTCCCGCTAAGCCAAATGGTTCTATTCCCATCACTCCCCCACCCGGAGCAGCGCGTCATCGATGACCCGGCGAGACAGATAGAGCCCTGCGGATACCAAGCCATCAATGACCGGACGAGCGGCGGGAATCACGCCCCGCCGTCTGGCCGCGAGCACGATGCCCAGTGTGCCCCGCAACGGAATGCCAAGACTCTCAGCGCACTTCCGGCCAGCCAGATCGTCGATAATCGCATCCAATCCATGCGTCAGCGCCAACGCGACTGTGGCAGACTCGCCCGCGCCGAGGCGCCACTCCGCAATGGCGACGTTGATCACTGGAACCGGCTTGATGACCAGCCAGTCAGTCGTCACCAGCGCCTGGGCTGTGACGTCGCCGGAGCCGCGTTGTTGAATCTCCCCGGCGACGGCCTCGGGGACCCAGACCTCGTTGGCGAATGCCCGCAGCAACCCAAGATGACCGCTCCGCGCCAGAAGGATCAGCGGTGAAGCATTGATCACCGCCCGCTCACCCACGCGCCAGCTCCCTGTCCAGATCATCGAAATCGACCTGGAACGAGTCCTTACCCATGCGTGCCAGGGCCAGCAGGAAATCCGTGCGATCCATCCCGGCGATCGTCGCCGCCCATTCTTGGGAGATCCTGCCCTGTTGGTACCACTGGGCCGCGGCTGCCAAACGCAGTTCCTGATTCAGCTCCTCCGGTGCGCAATGCAGCACTGCGTAAACCGCTTCGGGCAACTCGATGTGGACTTGAGTCATTGCTGGCTTCTCCTCTGGTGAGCCGATCCGAGGGTGCGGCGGATCATGGTTATTCCTCCTTATCGAACAGTTCCATTTGCCCCGGTTCAGGTGTTGCGCGCGGGAGATTCTCGACCCGAAGCGAATAATCGTCGCGGCCCCACTCGCAGCGCGAGAGGACCTGTCGGGGGATCTTTTTGACCGTGAGATTGGAGTAGAGGTCGGCTCGGGCGCGGAAGGCGGTGCAAAGCACCAGGAGGCTACGCTCGGGTCCGACCTCGTCGCTCAGTTGTTCAAGCTGCTCATGATTCAGGTTGGCCGTGGTGATGTAGATGAAGTCGCTCTCGGTGGAGTAGCCGTGCTGCCAGTAGAGGGTGTCCGACGGGGCATAGATAAAGCCCTCCAGCTTGCACAGGGCCTCGGCGAGCATGGCGGCGTTGTAGTCGCGGTTGATCACCCAGTTGCCCCAGGTGTCCTTCTCCAGCAGCGAGGGCGCAAGCCTGTAGTAGCGGAAACCGCCACCGCCTTTCCAGTCGGCTGCCTTGGTGATGCCGCCGGGATCCTCGCCGTCGATGACTTTTATCAGACGCGGGATGATGTGGGTGTGGCAGTGCTCGCCCAGCTCCACCATGATCCAGCGGCGGCCCATCTTGTGGGCGACTGCGCCGGTGGTACCGGAGCCGGCGAAGGAGTCGAGGACGAGGTCTCCGGGGTTGGTTGCGAGGGTGAGTACACGTTCGAGCAGCCTTTCGGGTTTTGGAGTATCGAAAAGGTGCTCGCCGAATAAGAAACGCATTTCTTTCTTAGCCTCGTCGTTGTGCCCGACCTCATCGTATGTCCAGATTGTTGTGCTTGGGATGGTATCAGTAACCTCCGAGAGAAATCTTTTATATGCGGGCCTGGCGTTTCCATCGACACCGAACCATATTCGGTTATCTGCGACCAACTCAGCGAATTTCGCTTTGGTATATCGCCAGCTGGTGCCGGAAGGCGGCCATACCTCCCGGCCTGAAGGAAGATTCACCGGAAATATTGCGTAGTCTCTTGGTTCATTGCGAAGAACGTCGCTGGCCTTCCATGGACCTCGCGGATCAGAATCGCGATTTGTATATCTCCCGGTCTGCTTTTCGGTTTTTGCAAGGCGCCCTAACTTGAATCGATTTAGATCCTTTGCAATAACGAGTACGAAATCATGGGAAGCAGAAAAATACTTCGAGTCTGATTTAGGCGCGTACTTCTTCTGCCATACAACTGTAGAAACAAAATTCCCGCGACCAAAAATTTCATCGCACAGAACCTTTAAATAGTGCGCTTCGTTGTCATCAATCGTGATCCACAACGCTCCATCCTCAGACAACAACCGTCGAATGATCCCAGCCGATCCCGCATCAACGAGAGCCAAATGGAATGCTCCACCCCGTCATCGTAATGGGTGAAGGCACTCCCGGTGTTGTAGGGCGGGTCGATGAAGACACACTTCACCTTACCCGCGAACTCCGCCTCCAGTGCCTTGAGCGCCAGCAGGTTGTCTCCGAAGATCAGTCGATTGTCGAAAATGTCCTGATCCGTCACGCGATGCTTGGAGTGGTAAGACCGCGCCGGATCCTCCAGCAGAATCCGCGGCTCCAGGCGTGGCCGGTTCTCCTTACCGATCCAGGTCAGTTCCAGTTTCTGCTTCGTCGCCATGATCAGAATGTCCAGCCTTGCTGCGCCATAAAGGCTTCCAAGTTGAGGCAATGTACATCGAAGTGCTGGCAGACGTTCGGCACCTTAGCTGCGTTCGGTTTCAGCCCCTCTTGGGTAACGACCGTCGCCCTCTTGTGCTTCGCGGCCGCCACTACGAAGGGGTCGGCGACCGGTGTGCCTTTGAGGATCGCCTTGGTACTCAGCAGAGTTTGGAAATGGGGGATCGCGAGGATCTGTTGGACGATCAAGAGTTCATCGTTGCTAGGTTTAGCGAATATCGCCTTATGTTCCTTTGCCCAGTCCTGAATGAAATCCGTATCGTTGTAGTTATGCAATTCATTGAAGACCTCTCGGACTGACACAATCTCGCCGCTGGCAACCGCCGTGGCGATGCGCTCCCACAGTGTCGGAAAGGCAGTTGGATAATAGTTCTTCAGGACGATGAAAGCGCCGGTATCGAATACGTAGATCATGCCGACACCGAATTACGGAATAGTGCATCTTCAATACCCGCAACGCTCTTGGTCCGGACCCCGAGATAGTCCGCCGTCTGTTCGAGGGTTAATCGCCCTTGGTAATACTTTGCAAAAACGAGTCGCATGTAACCTTCACCAAGGTAGGTCGTCTGGGTCGCGTAGTAATCGCCGCCCGACCCGCGAGTCTCGGCTTCGCCGGCCCACTGCGCCACCCTGGCCTCGTACCTGCGTTGATCGATCAGGCCGCAATCAAGGAAGCGGCGGAGAATCGACTCCCGGCTGACATGATAGCGTTGCGCGAGCGGCACCACCGCATCATCGTATGGTGGGCCAATCCCACTCAACTGGGCTTCAAAGTCTGCCCAAGGAACTAGGATTTCTGCCGCAAGGGCGTTGCAGAATCGTTCGATGCCTTGCTCCTTCTGGGGCAAGTCTTGAAGAAGGGCGTCATCCAAGGTTGAGATCGCGTTGACCTTCAGCAGCAGGTGAGCCAGCTCATGGAAGAGGCTGAAGATCTGGCGGGTCTTGGCGGTGCTGTTGTTCAAATAGATGAGCGGAAACTCCTCGTCAGCCAGACAGAAGCCGGAAATTGTCTTCTGCTTGAAGGAGTGCTTAAAGACAAATACGCCACTAGCTTCTACCGCGGTTCGCCACACCTTAAGCGCCGCCTCCGCATTCTTCCAGCCAATTTGTGCATCCAACGCGATACCGAGGTACGCGCGAACCCTTTCGGCCGATTTCCGTATGTTGCTTTGCGCGGTGAGCGTCAGATCCCGGAAAATCTTGCGCGGCGATGAGTTCACGCCGTCGTTCAATTCCCGCAAGGAAATCTGATAGGCGTGGGCGAGACGAAGCTGATAGCGAGTGTCCGAGGCCAGGCGGTCAAGCTCGCTGTCGGGCAGGGTGCGGAACTCTTGCTTCACTTTGCGCTCCGCGGGGGGGGAGGGCATAAAGAAAACCGCCAGCGGTCTCTTGTACAATCTGTAAGCGAGGATTTCTAGCTGGGAATAGGTCGGACTGGCCGCGCCGGTCTCCCAGGCGACGATCTCATCGATATCGCGCTTTAGGTGAATAGCCACGTCATCAAGCGAATAGCCCTGAGACTCCCGCGCCCAGCGCAGAACCGACGGCTGGACACCTAAGGTATGGAGTCCGTGTTTCTTCGCCATTCGTTGTCTCCGCGATGTTCTTGCTTTGCCGTGTGCCGTTTGAGATTCGGCTTACACAATAGACCAGCGAATCGAATACAACGGTTGGAGTGACAGCGCCTGCACCAGTTTCGCTTCGGTTTCTTCGATCAGTTGATCCCGCTGCCGGTCTACCTCGTCCTGTGCATCGAAGAGCGAGCGCCGCTTGCGGTTGCGCTCCCCTTCCAATGCCTTGACCTGCCGTTGTCCGGCGAGCTTGTCCTCCAAGGCGGCCGCGGCTGACGCGGCACGGCGGGCCTCCCGAATTTGACGATCCATTTCCTTGATCTCCCGTTCCAGTCCGACCTTGAGGTCGTCCGCCCAACCGTCGAGTTTCTGCGCCTCGGCCTCGAAGAAGCGCGCGTTGCGCTCGGAAATGCCGCGTTCAATCGCGCCACGTTGCTCGGCAATCTGCACAGCGAGCGGATCCTGCTGCGCGCCAGGCCCATCGCCGGGTCCGAGAGGCGAGACCGTGCCGGGTAATGTCATCAGGCGGGCGGCAGTCTCCGGATCAAGCGGCTCGCCCTGATCCGTCGCGGCTGTGAAGATCAGATGATCCTCTGATTGCTCCAAGGATTCCACGCTGAAGGTACAGAGTGTGAGCCAGCCGGAGCGACCGATCAGCGGCTCGACACGGCTGATCTTACCGTTGTGTTTGGCGTAGTCGAAACGGATCACGGCGGGCGGAAGGTCGCGGCCCTTGGCCCTGGCGACGAGGGCCTCGGCGAGTGGGTGGTTGAGACGGTAGAGGTGAGCCTCGTCGGCACGGCGGGGCAGCTCGTAGCGCCCAAGGGGGACGTCGATGTGCAGGTCGGGCGGTAGGCTGCGGAGCCGAAAGGCGCCGTCGCCCTGAAACTCGGCGCAACCGTTCAGCTCATGTCGGGTGAGCTGCATCAACAAGCGTTCGAAGCGGCCGAGATCCGCCTTCGTGGTCTCGTCGCGGACCTTGAGCTTCTCGCGAACCTCGTCGTCGAAGTTCTCCAGCAGTTGCGCGCGGGTGCGGGCCATGGAGGCGTCGATCTCGAAGCTCAGCTCCAGTTGCAGCTGGTCGAACGCGGTCTGAATCTCCGCGGGTTGGCGGCAGCGCTGGTAAATGGCGGCGATGCGCTTCTCGAAGTCCACCCCGGACTCGATGGCGCCGAGCACCTCGTCGCTGGCACCGAAGACGCCCTCGAAGAGCTGGAACTTCTCCGCCAATAACTCGAAGACGCGCTTATCCGCCGCGTTCTTGCGGTTGAGAAAATTGACGACGACCACGTCGTGCCGCTGGCCGTAGCGATGACAGCGGCCGATGCGCTGTTCGATGCGTTGCGGGTTCCAGGGGAGATCATAGTTCACCACCAAGGAACAGAATTGGAGATTGATGCCTTCGGCGGCGGCCTCCGTGGCGATCATGATCCGACCCTGCTCGCGGAAGTAGTCCACCAGCGCCGAGCGCATGTCTGCGGTGCGTGAGCCGGTGAGGCGGTCGGTGCCTTGATGGCGTTCGACCCACCGGGCATAGATGTGCCGGGAACGCTCGTCCGTGTTGGATCCGTTGAAGAGGACAATCCCCTCGCGATACGGGCTGTCCGCCAACAGGCGCAACAGGTAGTCCTGGGTGCGACGCGATTCGGTGAAGACGATGGCCTTCTCATCTGCGCCCAATGTCGTGGCCTTCGCGAAGGCGACACCGAGCGCCTTGAGCAGGGCATGGCCCTTGGCGTTGTGCTCGATGGATGTCGCAAGCCGGGCGAAGGCATCCAGGTCGGCAATCTCGCGCTCCAGCGCTGCGCGGTCGGTCCCGCTGAGCGGCTCGGCGGTTGCGTCGTCCGGCCACTCCTCGGCGGTGTCGTCCAGCGCCTCGTAGTCTTGATTCAGGTCCTCTCCGGACGGAGTGATCTGATTCTGAACGCCTGCCTTGGCCCGGAGCCGGTTTGCGATGGTCGTCAAGGCCCCGGCAATGGCGAAGGTGGACGAGGCGAGGAGCTTGCGCAGCACCAGCGTCATCAGGGAACGCTGGCTGGCCGGTAGGGCTTGGAGATTGTCCCGCTGCAGGTAGTCCGAGACCAGATGGTAGAGCCGGTCCTCGCCCTCTTCGGGCGTGAACTCCTCCACGAGGGGGAGCCGCCTGGTAAAGGGGATGTAGGCCGTGACCTGACGTCTCAGGGTGCGGTGACAGATGGGCTTAAGTCTGGCCTTGAGGGTCGCGAAGACCTGCGCTTGGTTGAGGTTGGCGAACTGCTCGCGAAAGCTCTTGAGGTCGCCGAATGTGTGATCGTCGATGAAGCTGACCAGACCGAACAACTCCAGCAAGGAGTTCTGCAGGGGCGTGGCGGTGAGCAGCAGCTTGGGCCGGCCGGCCAAGGCCAGCTTCAATGTGTTGGCGATGACATTCGATGGCTTGTAGACATTGCGCAGCCGATGCGCCTCGTCGATAACCACCAGATCCCAGGGGAGCGCCTGAACGTCGGCCGCTTTGGCCTTGGCGAACTGGTAGGAGCAGACGACGACCTCGGGAACATCGAAGGGGCGGAGCTGGCCCTGACGACATGCGGCGTTGTATGACCTGGCCTCCAGGATGCGGCAGGGCAGAAAGAACTTCTCGGTCAGCTCCTGAAGCCATTGTTTGCGCAAATTCGCGGGCGTGATGACGAGGATCCGACGCCGGCGTTCCGCCCAGCGTTGAGACAGCACCAGCCCGGCCTCGATGGTCTTGCCGAGGCCCACTTCGTCGGCGAGCAGCGCTCCTTTGGACAAGGGCGATGCAAAGGCGAAGAGGGCGGCATCGACCTGGTGCGGGTTGAGATCGACCTGAGCACTGGCGACGGCACCGGCAAGCCGCTCGGGACTGTCGGGCGGGAAGCGTCGCGTCAGCTCGTAGGCGATGTATTTTGTGTGATGGTCCGTTATGGTCATAGGGCAACCGAAAGGGGCGACCGATCCAGGCCAGTATCGGGCCTCTCAATCGCGCCATGCGATCGATTGATCGCGTCGGGCGACTGTCCGGCAGAATCCGTTCCTCAAGGTTCGCGTTTTGGCCATGTGCTTG
>JBGSKP010000077.1:0-7632 GCA_041741175.1 Thiocapsa sp.
TTCGGATGAATACGAGCCGTCTCACTTCCGGTCTCAAAGACGCTGGGTTCGTGTTAAGCAAATGGCAGAGCAACTGTGGTGAGTTCCTGGAAGGGTTGGGCCCCGAAGCGTTGGGAGCCAAGTTTAAGGATCTAGGCGCCGCCAGCGGCATGATCGCGATGCAGCCGATCTCCTCAAGCTGCCGGGCAACGATCGGATCATCATTGGTGTAGACCATCACCTGGAAGCCGTTCTGGACCAGCACCTCGGCGGCCTTGAGTGTGGCGATCACGTCGGGAAACAGGGTTTTTTCGTCGCCGAGGACTTCCAGCTTGACCAGGCGATGGCCGTCGAGCAGCTCACGCGCCAGTCGGCAGGTGCGCACGGCTGTGTCAGCGTCGTAGCAGCCGGCGGTATTGGGCAGAATGGTGTAGCGCTCGGGCGGGAGGATATCGAGTATGTTCGGCGCGCCCGGCGTCTGACCGAGATTGGTGCGACGCACCGCGACTGTGACGATCTCGGCGCCGCTCGCCTCAATGGCCCGGGCAGTCTCGTCCATATCTTTGTATTTCCCAGTGCCGACGAGCAGTCGGGACTGATAGTACCGCCCGGCAAGCGAGAAGTGATCGGTGGCGATATCGGTGGGCATAGCTGTCATTCGGAGTAGATGTAAAGAGCCAGGATAAAGGATTCGTCGCGTAACGCCCAAGTCCCGCTTAGCCACCGCCGACCGCGTGGATGATCTCCACCCGGTCCTGCGGCACGAGTCGATGCTCCGGAAAGGCGCTGCGCGGGACCAGCTCGGCGTTGACCTCGACCGCGAGGCGCCGGCCGGTCAACCCAAGCTCCGCGATCAGGTCGGCGAGCGTCAGCGCCTCGACCTGCGCGGCGCTGCCGTTTAAGACGATCTGCATCCCCGGTGACCTCAGCGAACGTGGTTGGCGTCTTGGCCGAGCATTTCCGGCGTGACGAGTGTCACGCCGCCTTCGCTCACATAGAAGCCCGCGCGGCGATCGGCTTCCTGGTCGAGTCCGATGACGGTCCCTTCTTCGACCTCGCAATAGCGGTCGATCACGGCGTTGCGCACGGTGCAGTTTCTGCCGACCATGACGTCCGGCAAGATCACCGAATCCTGCACATAGGCATAGGAGTTGACGCGCACGTTGGAGAACAGCAATGAGTGGCGAACGGTGGAGCCCGAGATGATGCAGCCGCCGGACACCATGGAATCAACCGCCATACCGCGGCGGTCTTCGTCGTCGAACACGAATTTTGCCGGCGGTAACTGTTCCTGATAGGTCCAAATCGGCCAGCTTTTATCATAGAGGCTCAAGGGCGGCGTCACACCGATCAGCTCCAGGTTTGCCTCCCAAAACGCGTCGAGCGTGCCGACATCGCGCCAGTAGGCTTGTTCACCGCTGCGCGGATCACGGAAGGTATGAGCAATCACGCGGTAGTGTTTGATGACCGACGGGATGACGTCCTTGCCGAAGTCATGCGTCGAGCGCGGTGTATCGGCATCCTTGATCAGCTGCTCGAACAGGAAGGCGCGATTGAACACATAGATCCCCATGGAGATCAGGCTCGTTCCCGGTGAGCCCGGGATGTGCTCCGGCTCTTTGGGTTTCTCGGTGAAGCGTTGAACGCGGCCATCGGTATCGACCGACATGACCCCGAACTCACGCGCCCGCTCGGTTTCCATCTCCAGGCAGCCGACCGTCATATCGGCGCCGGATTCGACATGGTGGGCGATCATGGCGCCATAATCCATTTTATAGATATGATCGCCGGCTAAGATCAACACGTACTCGGGGTTGTGGTTGCGAATGATGTCGAGATTCTGGAACACGGCATCCGCCGTTCCGGCATACCAGGAGGTTTCCGCAACACGCTGTTGCGCTGGCCACAACTCGACAAACTCACCGAACTCGCCGCGCAGAAATCCCCACCCTTTCTGGATGTGCAAAATCAATGAATGCGCCTTGTACTGTGTCAAGACACCGATGCGGCGGATCCCCGAGTTGATGCAGTTCGACAGCGGGAAATCGATGATCCGGAACTTGCCGCCAAAGGGCACGGCCGGCTTCGCTCGCCACGCCGTGAGATGCATCAGGCGTGAGCCCCGTCCGCCGGCCAGGATCAGCGCCAGGGTATTTCGGGTCAGGCGGCTGACGAACCGGGGATTGGTTTGGGGCATAGATCCTCCTGCGATGGTCTGGGCTAAGGGCATAAGAGCCGACGCCCGTATGTTAACATCAAGCGGGTTCGGAACGTCCGCGCAGCGATCCGCTTTACGCGTCCAACCCGAGCCGTTCACATTGGCCAGTGCGGCCGCCGTGGTCGTTTGCCCCGGTGAGACCGCCGGTTCGGGCGATCCCGCGACAGCGCCGACATCAGGCGATATCAGGCGACATTTTGAGCTGACAGCGAAGGAAATACTCCAGAATGGTAACGGCGACACAGCAGGCCCAGCAGGTTCCGGAATCCTTGCATCGCATCATCGAGGCGCGTCATCACGATCCCTTCGAGGTCCTCGGCCGCCATCTCGATGGAGTTCGGGCAAGGGTACGTGTTTTTCTGCCCGATGCCGAGTCGGCCATTCTGGTCGAGGCGTCCGAGCCGTTTGCGCGGATCGAAGGCACGGATTTTTTCGTCTGGGAAGGCCCTGCGTCGAACGTGCCCGAGCGCTACCGGATCGACTGGATCGATGCGGCCGGCGACCATCATGTGCATTACGACCCTTACTGTTTCCCGCCGCTGCTTGCTGATTTCGACCTGCACCTCTTCGGCGAGGGCCGCCACTGGCACGCTTATCGCTTTCTCGGCTCGCACCTGAGCGAGGTCGATGGGGTGAGCGGCGTGCGGTTCGCCGTCTGGGCGCCCAGCGCAGAGCGCGTCAGCGTGGTCGGGGACTTCAATCGATGGGACGGGCGTGCCCATCCGATGCGCGTTCGCGGCGGCACCGGGGTCTGGGAGCTGTTCATTCCCGGTATCGGGCAAGGCGGATTCTACAAATACGAGATCCGCGACCGCGCCGGCAACGTCCATGTCAAGATCGACCCCTACGCACAGGCGTTCCAGGAGCGCCCGCAGACCGCCGGGCTCATCTGCCCGCAGAGCGGTTTTAGCTGGACCGATCAGGCATGGATCGATGCGCGTGCCGCCTCGGACTGGCAGCACGCGCCTTTTTCGGTCTACGAGGTCCATCTCGGATCCTGGCAGCGCGACGCCGACGGCGGTTTTCTCAATTACCGTGACCTGGCCAAGCAGCTCGCCGATTACGTCACCGAGCTGGGATTCACCCATATCGAGCTGCTGCCCATCACGGAGCATCCATTGGATGCGTCCTGGGGGTACCAGTGCACCGGTTATTTCGCACCGTCGGCCCGTTTCGGCACGCCCGATGATTTTCGTTACTTTGTCGATTTCCTGCACGCCTGCGGCATCGGTGTCTTGTTGGATTGGGTTCCGGCGCACTTCCCGAAAGATGCCTACGCGCTGGCCCGCTTCGACGGTACCGCTCTGTACGAGCATGCCGATCCGCGGATGGGCGAGCATAAAGATTGGGGAACGCTGATTTTTAATTTCGGCCGCAACGAGGTGAAAAACTTCCTGCTGTCCAGTGCGCTTTATTGGCTCGACGAGTTCCATTTGGACGGTCTGCGGGTGGATGCGGTGGCCTCCATGCTCTATCTGGATTACTCGCGCAATGTCGGTGAGTGGATCCCCAACAAATACGGCGGTAATGAGAACCTGGAAGCGGTGGATTTCATCCGCCAGCTCAACACCGTGACCCATGAGCAGCACCCCGGCACGCTGATGATCGCCGAGGAGTCGACGGCTTGGCCTGCGGTCTCGCGCCCGACCTATCTCGGTGGGCTGGGATTCAGCATGAAATGGAATATGGGCTGGATGCACGACACCCTCTCCTATATGGAAAAGGATCCCATCTATCGTCATTACCATCATGACCTGCTGACCTTCGGACTCCTCTACGCTTTTACCGAGAACTTCGTGCTGCCCTTTTCGCACGACGAGGTGGTGCACGGCAAGAAATCCATGTTGGATAAGATGCCGGGAGACGCCTGGCAGAAGTTCGCCGGTCTGCGCATGCTCTATACCCTGATGTTCAGCTATCCGGGTAAAAAGCTGCTGTTCCAGGGCTGTGAGTTTGGCCACGGTAAGGAGTGGGATTTCGACGCGGCGATGGAATGGGATCTACTCGATCGTCCGCAGCACGAAGGGGTCAAGCAGATTGTCTCGGATCTGAATCGTCTCTACCGCAACGAGCCGGCGCTGCATGAGGTGGATTTCGATGGCGCCGGGTTTGAGTGGATCGACTGTCACGATAGCTCGCAATCGGTTCTGAGCTATTTGCGCAAAGACCGCAGCGGCAAGCAGATCGTTGCCGCCGTGTTCAATTTTACCCCGGTGCCACGAACCAACTACCGCATCGGCGTGCCCGAGCCGGGCTTCTACCGCGAGGCACTGAACTCGGACGCTGCACTCTACGGCGGCAGTAACGTCGGCAATCAGGGTGGCGTGGAGTCCGAGCCGGTGAGCTGGATGGGTCGACCCTATTCCATCCCGATCGCGCTGCCGCCGCTGGCTGGCTTGATTCTGGTTCATGAGCCGACCAGCGTGGAGGCGGACGACGATTCCGGTGACGCCGAGATCGACACTGTCGCAGCGCTTCCGGATGTCGCCCCGGCGGTCTCGACAGCCGACAGCGCCGTGACGACCTGAGGAATAAGGCGGTCCGGTCAGGAGTGCGACTGGCACGATGGAGATCTGGGTCGACGCCGACGCCTGTCCGAACGCCGTGAAGGAGATCCTCTTTCGCGCGGCGGAGCGGGTCGGCGTGCAGGTCACCCTGGTGGCGAACGGGCCTGTGAGTACGCCGCCCTCACGCCGCGTCCGTGCCATCCAGGTGTCCGCCGGCTTCGATGTTGCCGACAATGAAATCCTGAAGCGGCTTCAACCCGGCGATCTGGTGATTACGGCCGACATCCCGCTGGCGGCCGGCGTCATCGATCAGGGCGGCCAAGCATTGAATCCGCGCGGTGAGCGCTATACGAAGGACAATATCCGCGAACGTCTCACGATGCGCGACTTTATGGATACACTGCGCGGAAGCGGGATCAACACCGGCGGGCCGCCGCCGTTCGGCCCGCGCGACCGGCAGGCGTTCGCCAATGCGTTGGATGCGATGCTTGCCGAATCGGCATCGCGTTCTGATTGATTTCTAAATGGTTACCCGAGGTCGCGTTGCCATCTCGACGCGGCACGCGCGGCCGACTCCGGCCTCGGGTAACCGGATGTCTTCACGCTCTTGGAGGAGTACTCGGATGGTCGTTCTCATCCTTGGTTTGATTCTGTTTCTCGGGATCCACTCGGTGTCCATCATTAACAGTCAATGGCGAACCGACGTCATTGCGCGCGTTGGCGAGATCCCCTGGAAGGCGCTCTATGGTTTGCTTGCCGTGGGTGGTTTCTACCTGATCGTCGTCGGCTACGGGTTGGCGCGCCAGTCACCGATTGCGCTGTACGACCCACCGACCTGGATGCGTCACATCAATCTGCTGCTCATGTTGCCGGTGTTCCCGCTTCTGCTGGCGGCCTATCTCCCGGGCCGGATCCAGTCGGCGACCAAGCATCCGATGCTGCTTGCGGTTAAGATCTGGGCCACCGCGCATCTGTTGGCCAACGGGGGCCTCGCGGACGTCCTGTTGTTCGGGACCTTTCTCGCCTGGGCGGTTGCGGATCGGATCTCGCTCAAGCGTCGTGTCGCCCCGCCTGTGCCGGGCGCGCCGCCAAGCCAGATTAACGATGCGATCGCGATCATCGGCGGAATCGCGCTCTACCTGCTCTTCATATTCTGGTTGCATCGGATTCTGATAGGCGTGGCGCCGATCGGGTGAACGGAAGGGCGGTAACCTCAACCAGACTCGGAGTCGTCAGAGATGCAGCGAATCCAGGTTCAATCCGCGCCATTCGACATCATGGCGGAGCAGGAGATGCTGTGGCGCGGACAGCCGCAGGTCGGCGCCGTGGTGACCTTCATCGGTCTGATGCGCGATATCAATGCCGGGGCGACGGTGGCTGGCATGACCTTGGAGCACTATCCGGGGATGACCGACAAGGCGCTGGTCCGCATTGCCGAGGAAGCCGCCGGGCGCTGGGATCTGGACGGTATCAGCATCCTGCATCGGGTCGGGGACCTCATGCCGCAGGACCCGATCGTCTTCGTCGGTGTTGCCAGTCGCCACCGGGGAGACGCCTTTCGCGCCTGCGAGTTTCTGATCGACTACCTCAAGACCCGCGCGCCCTTCTGGAAGAAGGAGCAGACCGCCGAGGGCGAGCGCTGGGTCGATGCACGGATCAGCGATGATCAGGCCGCCCGGCGCTGGGCCGACGACCGCGATGCGCCGCCGGCCGACTCAGGTCCCCTGCCGCCCCGAGGCTGACTCCCCGAGCATCCCCTGATGCTCAATGAAGTCGATGATGGTTTCCAGCCCCTGACCGGTGCGCAGATTGGTGAAGACGAAGGGTCGCTCGCCACGCATGCGTTTAGCGTCGCGATCCATGACCTCCAGCGAGGCACCGACATAGGGTGCCAGGTCGATCTTGTTGATGACCAGCAGATCCGAGCGGGTGATGCCCGGGCCGCCCTTGCGCGGGATTTTCTCGCCTTCGGCCACATCAATGACGTAGAGGGTGAGATCCGCCAGCTCGGGGCTGAAGGTGGCCGCCAGATTATCGCCCCCGCTCTCGATGAAGACGATGTCCAGGTTCGGGAAGCGGATCTGCAGATCCTCCACGGCGGCGAGGTTCATCGAGGCGTCCTCGCGGATGGCGGTATGGGGGCAGCCTCCGGTCTCCACGCCGATGATGCGCTCGGCCGGCAGGGCTTGGGAGCGGATGAGGAACTCGGCATCCTCGCGGGTGTAGATGTCGTTTGTGACCACCGCCAGGTCATAGCGGTCTCGCAGCCCTTTGCAGAGCGCGTCCAGGAGCGCCGTCTTGCCGGATCCGACCGGACCGCCCACCCCGACGCGCAAGGGCGATGCCTCATCGACCGCCTCATCCACCATGGGATCTCTCCTCTAAACTAAACCGCGCCCGGCGCGGTATCTAATGTTATTGGATGGGTCCGGCCTACGCAGATTTGACTGTCGCTGGATCTGGCGCGGTTTAAACTATTAAAAAATATATAATTTAAACCGCGTCCCCGCTAAGGGCCGTGAATGCACCAAACGTCGAAGCCACTCGAAAGTGAGCATCTTGCTTTGGACGCGGTTTAAGAGCGAAACAAACGGGTGTATTGCGTCTCGTGGGCCGAGCTGGCGATCGCCAGGGCGGGCGTGGAGGCGCCGATCGCATCGTCTGTGATCGTCAGTGCGCTCTGCACTGCACTTGGGATGCGGGTGGCAAGCTGCGCCAGGATCTGCTGACCCCGGGTCTGACCCAGGGGCACGAGCTTGATCCCGGCCAGGACCAGATTCTCGATCCAGGACCAGGCATAGCCCGCCGCCGCGGCCCGCGGCGAGATCTGCCAGGTCGCAGCGGCGAATGCAAATCCAGCGGCCTGACTGCGCGCAAGGTGCGGTTTCCAGGCCGTCGCATCGGGCAGTGCCCAGGCGACCAGGAGTT
>JBGSKP010000078.1:0-3013 GCA_041741175.1 Thiocapsa sp.
GTTGCCGGCGCTGCGCAGGGCGTCGAGCACCTGCGCGTGGATGTCGCCGAGCCGGCCGCGCGCCTTGATGTCGTGGAGGTCGATTGCATCTTCCATCTTGATGGTGGTGCTGAGATTCATGGTATCCGTATCGGTCCGGCCATATGGGCGGACAGTCAAAGCGTCCAGTCCTCGACGGTGAGGCCGGGTAGCTTATTGAAGTGCTCGGTGTTGCAGGTGACGACGATTCGGCCGTGCCAGCGCGATGCCGGCGATCAGGATATCCATGTCGTCGACGGGCGTGCCGGCTTTGCGTGTCTCGGCGTAGAGCTCCGACGCTCGCGCATCTCGACCTCGAATCCTTTCGGATCCTCCATGTCCTCCCAGGCGCCGGAGAAACGCATGACGTCGGAAACGGTTCTCGAAGATTCGCGCTCCAAGCCGAGTCGAAAGAAATGAATGATGTCGAACACCTCTTGTAAGTGCGAATCCGGAAGCTCCCGGATTTCGTCTCGCAGTTTGTTGCGTAGCTCGCTTGTCGTCATGGTTTGAACCTCGCAAATCGGGTCTAGGCCGTGTCGCGATACAGTTGATGCTCCAGCTCGCTGAGAGCCTCGGTAAACTTGTCTGGTCCGCCGAAGACCCGTCGCCGAATCTGTGTTTTGCTGCCGAGTCGGCTGAAGGGCGGCAGCTCCAACACCTTGGGGTCTTCGATCTCGGTGATGCCGTGGTCGGCATACTTGTCCAGCAGGGCCTCCAGAACGGCGCGGGCGTCTTCACCGTACTTGCCGAAATAGTTGCGTTTGCGCACCTTGTCTGCACGTTCCTTGCGACTCAACGGCGGCTGGTCAAAGGCAATATGCGCGACTAGATCGAAGGCGTCGAGATCGTCGCCGCCTGGGACCGCTTCTCGCAAGACGGCCAAGGGAACGCCGATCTCCGTCAGCTCATCGATAATCGCTTGCTTACGCTCGGATCCGTTCCAGCGGCGCAGGAAATCGTCCAACGATGCGAACTCGTGCCTGAGGCTGCGCTTGAGCTTATTCTTGAGTGGAGTCCGATAGTACTCGGTCACAAGCCTACCGTTGCCATCGAGATACTGACCGCGTTCGATCGCGGTCCGAACCTCGACATCTTCAATGGTGTAGCGGAGGCGTACGGGCGGCGGCTCGGGGTTCTCAGGCTGACCGTCGGGGCCCGACTTGGTGATCGCATCCTCGTCCGCAATCCCCTGACTGTCGAACACCCCTGTCTCCTCAAGCTTGGCGGCGTCTGTGATCCTGTCCTCGGGCGGGACGATCGACTCGTTCGGCTTCGGTTCATAGACCGTGATCGGTTCGCCGTCGAACTCCGGATCCTGGAACAGCCGAGTCGCGTTCTTAAAATCCATGATGGTGAAGTAGAGCTTGTTGTAGTCCTCTCGAATGCGCGTGCCCCGGCCGATGACCTGCTTGAACTGGGTCATCGAATTGATGGTCTGGTCCAGCACGATTAGTTTGCAGGTCTTGGCGTCGACCCCGGTCGAGAGCAGCTTGGATGTTGTGGCGATGACAGGAAAGGGCTCGTCGTTGTCGATGAAATAGGCGAGCTGGACCTTGCCTTCCTTGTCGTCACCGGTGATGCACACGACATACCGCCGGTTGGCTGCCGCCTCCGGAATCAGGTTGACCAGGGCTTGGCGCATGCGCTCGGCATGGGTTTGATCGTCGCAGAAGACGATGGTCTTGGCCATGGGGTCGGTCGCCTCAAGGTACTCCCAGACCCGTCGAGCGACCAGTTCGGTGCGTTTGGTCAGGATCAGTGTCCGGTCGAAGTCCGTCGTGTTGTACTGACGCTGCTCGACGAGTTGGCCGTCCTTGTCGCGCTTGTTCTGCTCCGGCGTGTAACCCAAGGCATCGGCGTCCGTCACGACCCGGATGACCCTGTAGGGCGCGAGGGACCCGTCTTCGATGCCCTGTCTCAGCGAGTAGGTATAAATGGGATTGCCGAAGTATTTCAGGTTGTACTCGGGGTCTTCGATCTGGGTCTCGCCCTTGGTGGGGCGCTTTTCCTTCGGGGTGGCCGTCAGTCCCAGATGGGTGGCATCGGAGAAGTAGTCGAGCACCTCACGCCAGGCCGAGTCCTCGCTGGCGCTGCCGCGGTGGCACTCGTCGATGACCACGAGATCGAAGAAATCCGGCGGGAACTGCCGATAAATCTGCTTCCACTCTTCGGTTCCGGTGACGGCCTGGTAGAGGCTGAGATAGACCTCGTAGCGCCTCTCCACCTTGCGATCGGTGATCTTGTGCATGACGGCACCGAACGGTGCGAAGTCCTGCTGAATGGTCTGATCGACGAGGATGTTCCGATCGGCGAGGAACAGGATGTGATGCTTGGCCTTGGCCTTGGCCTTCCAAAGCCGCCAGATGATCTGGAACGCGGTGTAGGTCTTGCCGGTGCCGGTGGCCATGACCAGCAGGATTCGCTGTTGTCCGCGGGCAATCGCCTCGATCGTGCGGTTGATCGCGACGCGCTGATAGTAACGGGGCTCTTTGCCGGTTCCGTCGGTGTGGTAGGGCTGGGCGACGAGCGCGACCTGAGGTTCGGACTGGATTCCTTTCCACTGACGGTAGATGGTCCAGAGATCGCCGAAGGCGGGAAACTCGTCGAGTCCGAGCTCGCGTTCAGCAGGCTGAGTGATGCCGGTGCGGTCGTGGAGTAAAAATCCCTGGCCGTTGGTGCTGATGGCGATCGGGGCGTCGAGCATCTCGGCATAATCGATCGCCTGTTGCATGCCGGCGCCAATCGCATAGATGGCGCGCTTCACCTCGATGACGGCGATCGGGATGTTCCCTCTGGCATAGATCACGAAATCCGCGCGTTTCGGCCCGCCTTTAGCCGTCACCTTACTGACGCGGTAGGCAAGCTTGCCGCGCACGATGACGCGCCCGGCGGACAGTCGGACCTCCTCGCGGATTTGGCCCTGAGTCCATCCGGCGGTCAGAAGTGCCGGGATGATGAGCTTGGTGCAGATGTCGCGCTCGCTAAGATCCTT
>JBGSKP010000079.1:0-1788 GCA_041741175.1 Thiocapsa sp.
GGCGGAAGAAGCGCGCAAGGACGATCAACGTCAGCAGGCTGACGATCAGCGTGCCGAGACGCGCGGCGAGTGCCGATCCGGGGGCCAGCCAGGTGCCGATGCCGAGCAGCGCCACCCCGGGCGGATGGTCGAAATAGCCCCAGGCCAGGCTGCGCGCCCAGTCGAAATAATAGGCCTCGTCCTGGGTGACCGGCAGGATCGCCGCAACGATGAGCCGCCAGGCGGTCATCGCCAGGATGAGCACCAGCAGCAGGCGCCAAAGCGGGTAGGGCGGGTTGATGCCCGAGGTTGAAGACATGGCGTCGTCGCTCGCAAGGGTGGGCTGGTTGTGCTGAACAGCGTTTGGGCGGATCCGCGATCAGCGGGCGCGCGACGCATCAGGATGCCGGGGGCGTGATTGCGCTAGAATAGGCGGCCCGGGCGGCATCCCCGGAGCTTTCCGACGCGCTTGGTCATGCTGGCCGGATGTCCCCGGAAGCCTGGCGCGCGGCAGTTTACCCTGAAAGCGGCACATGGCGCGCCCGTCTCCAATCGAATCTCCATTTATGTCCAAGACGATCTGCGATCTGCCCATGCCTCCCCGCAACTGTTGCCCGCCCGAGCTGGCGGTCATCGTGCCGACCTATCAGGAAGCGGACATGGTGCAGGAGGTGGTCCGGCGGGTTGCCGCCGTGCTGGACGGAATCGACTGGGAGCTGATCTTTGTCGACGATGATTCGCCTGACGGAACCTCCGATCGGGTGCGTGCGATAGCCCGCCTGGACCCACGTGTCAGACTGGTCCAGCGCGTGGGTCGACGCGGGCTCTCATCGGCCTGCATCGAGGGCATGATGGCGACCGCGGCGCCATTCCTGGCCGTTATGGACGGCGACCTACAGCACGACGAGACCCTCCTGCCGACGATGCTCGAGACCATCAAGGCCGAGGATCTGGAGATCGTCGTCGGCAGCCGTTACATCTCCGGCGGCGATGTCGGGGACTGGAATGCCCGTCGTCAGTCCATGAGCCGGTTCGCCACACGTCTGGGTCAGTGGCTGATTCACGCCGACCTTCAGGATCCGATGAGTGGCTTTTTTCTGGTGCGTGCCGCGGTGGTGCAGCGCTGCGTGCGCCGTCTCACCGGCGTGGGTTTTAAGATCCTGCTGGACATCTTCTCCGCCGCGGAGCGTCCGCTGCGGTTTCGCGAGTTGCCTTACACCTTTCGTCCGCGCGAGGCCGGCAGCAGCAAACTCGATAATGCAGTGCTTTGGGAATATCTGCTGATGCTCGCTCAGAAAGTGATCGGCCCTGTTATCCCGGTGCGGTTCATTGCGTTCTCGGCCATCGGCGGCCTCGGGGTCTTTGTCCACATGGCTGTGCTTTGGCCCATGCTGACGCTGCTCGGATCGGGTGCCTTCCTGATCAGCCAGACGGCGGCGACGCTGGTTGCCATGACCAGCAACTTTTTCCTCAACAATATCCTGACCTACCGCGACATGCGTCTGCGCGGCAAGCAGTTGATCTGGGGATGGGTCTCCTTCGTGCTCGCCTGCAGCGTCGGCGCCTTGGCCAACGTCGGCATTGCCAACTATCTGTTTCAGGGCGGCCACTCTGGCTGGTTCTTCTCGGCCCTGGCCGGGATCCTGGTCGGCGCGGTGTGGAACTACGCCGTGACCGCCGTCTACACCTGGAAACGGCCGCGGGCGGACTGATCCGCACCGCCGCCGCGTCTCGGCGACGCAACATGCCTCTGCTTAGATGACAGTCGGCGCACGCTAGAACCGCAGATCGATCGTTACCGCCTCGGCC
>JBGSKP010000080.1:0-5241 GCA_041741175.1 Thiocapsa sp.
GCCGCCAGCGAGATCGAGGATCAGGCGAGACGGGGCCAGCGCCCGCTGGGCGGCCTCGACGGTCGCGCTGAAGCTTGCAGCCCCTTCGATCAGGCGTTGCGGCAACCCGTCGCGGACCCGCACGAAGGGGATCTCGGCCAGCGTCACGCGCGCGTCGCGGGTGTCGTAGGGACGGCTGTCCGGCGGCGGAGTGTGGATGACGTCGCTCTCGGGCGTCGGGTAGAAGAACTGGGGGTGCGACTCGTAGGGGGCGCTGACCAGGACGTGGGAGAGGCGGTCCTGGGGGCGACCGTAGAGCGACAGTGCGTAGCCGAGGTAGAAGCCCATGGTCTTGCGACCGCCGGCAATCGAGACATGGAGCGCGGCGTGCGGATCCGCGGTCAGGTTGCGGACCTGCTCGGTGATGGCATCGGCGGCGGCGGTGTTGTCGTCGAGGGTGCGGATATCGGTCAGCGGCATGCCGTCGGCGGCGCGCAGCTCATGGATCAGGTCGGCCCCGAATCGGATCGAGGGTAGCCCGTAGTCGCGACACAGGCGGAGGAACCAGCCGGATTTCGGATGCAGCAGGGAGAGCCGCGCCCGTTCGGCGCCTTCGGCGGTGGTGATCAGATGGATCTCGGTCGGGATCCAAGGATGTGGCTCGCGCGTCGCGAGGGCGAACAGGGTCTCGGTGACGATTTGGGGCGAGAGTCCGGTGACGGCGAGCAGGATCCGCCTGGAAAAGGTCGCGGGGTGTGCGTGGGTTCCGGACATGGCGCTCGATGGATATGCGAGGGTGGATGGGCGGGGCCGGGGCATCCTTGCCTCCCTGACCGCATCGGCGGCGGTCGCCGGCTCCGGGGTGCATTCTCCGCGCCGGGCGTATCTCCGTCAGGATCGACAAGCTTGCGGGGTAAGGTACGGGTGTCGGGACCGTTTCGGTCGGTGTTCGGCTCCGGCAGGGATGTTGTGCTTTGTGCTCGCTCGGTACAACTTCGAGGCGATTTCAGGGTAGGAGCACCCTGACAGGCCGTGGCCGCGCGTCGGGGCGACTGAAACCGCCCCTACAGGGTGGTTGTTCCTCTTGCGAAAATCGCCGACGCGGCGGGAGCGTTTGTCCGAGGCGAAGCGGCGGATGGCTTGGGATCTTGGATCCGATATCCGCCGAGACCGAACGCGGTGCCCTTGCCGAGGTGGGTCCACTGACCGAGCCAGAGCGCCGGCCAAATCTCGATCAGGCGTGGCCCCTCAAGCAGGATGTCGCCGATCAGCCCGCCCATCTGCATCAGGGTGTTTTGCCGGGAGGAGAAACGGGTCCATTCGTGCCAGTGCAGGCGCTGCGGGGTCAGACGCAGCGAGGCGGCGAGCGTATCGAGACCGCGTGCGTCGAAGCCGTCCGGATCGCCGCCGTAGAGCTCGGCTAAGCGACGCAAACGCCGGTAGAGGACGCGCAGCAGGTCCAGCGCCGTCAGTTCCGCGGCACCGACGAACCGGCCTTCCCGCTTGATCCGCAACGGGGTCAGAACGTGCAGGACAACGGCGTCGGGTGCCGCCGGGATGGATGGCGAGGTGGTCTCCATCGGTCGGTACTCGCCACGCTCGGCATCGAAGACGCGTTCCCAGCGCTCCGAGCCGAGGCTCGGCTCGCGCTCGACCTCGCACACACGGAAGCGCCCGCGTGTCGTTCCGATACCGCGCTCGCCCGCACCGGCGAGCGCATGGACCAGGTAAGGCACCTGAGCAATCGCGCTGCCCATGAGGTGGATGACGAGATCGAAGTCGGTACCGGGCTCCAGCACGGGATGTGCCTTGGGGTCGATGTCCAGGACGAAGGGATGCGGCATCGCCGTATAGCCCTGTGCTGCCTGTCCCGCCGGTGCGGGTGTTTCGAAAAGTGTCGAGTAGACGCAGGAATGAACCAAGAGACAGCCCGTGCAGGTCGGCTGTCGGGTCACACAGGCGGTGCGCCGCAGCCCTTGGCCGAGCAGACCCCGCCACGCGGAGCCCGGATACGCGGGCATTCGGATCGGCTCGATCGCCTCGAAACGGAAGCGGAAACGCGCCAGAGGCGGAAAAGAAAAGGCGGTCGTGGTTGTTGTCATCGGAGCCGTCCTCTGGATGCGATGGTGAAGGTGCGGATCGGCCGCGGGTCAGCGGCTTCTGAGCAAGCGTTGCTCGGAGCCGTAGTCGGGTGTGTTGGTCCCGGGGATGGCGTCGTAGACCTTGCCGTCGCGGATGATCAGGCGATCGGATGCGCCGTAGTCGGGAGTGCGGGTGCCTTTGATCGCGGGGTAGAGGATGCCGTCGCGTTCGATGCGGAGCGGGCCGCCGTAGTCCGGGGTCTCGGTGCCCGGAATGGGCGTCCAGACCTCGGTGTCGGCGCTCGCGAGTGGGATCAATATGACTGCGACGATCGCCGGCGCCGTCCGCCATGCGGTTTTTACGATTCTGTTCATTCGGTCCCTCCAATCCGCCTCGGTCCGATCGACCGAAAGGGGCGCAACACCTGGCGATGCCGTGCGGGGCGTCGGCGTGTTCGGATCGACGGCTCGTGGGTCGCTTGCCGAGTCCTCGTCAGGATAGGCCGAAACGCGTGTCGACGGCCCGCCGGCAAGCTTGCGGCGGAACGGCCGCGAGCCGCCGAGCCGGACCTGTCCGATCGACTCAGCCGCCGACCTCCGGGCGCATGTGCGGAAACAACAGGCGTTCGCGGATTGACGATGAGTCGGTGAAGAGGATTGCCAACCGGTCGACCCCCATGTTTTCGCCTGCCGCCGGCGACATCCGGTCCTCGAGGGCGATGATGTGGCTATAGTGACCCGGATAGTCGACCACGGTGTCGGTCCGCGCCAGGCAGGATCTCGAAAAGACAGGAGTCGGGTGGGTAAATCACCGCGTGGGACGTGATCGCGATCCGGTTCGACGCGGAGGACAACATGGGCGATTTGACCAGGATCTGAGCTGCGCTCGACTGGCGATCCGCCGCGGTGCTGATGCCCGAGAAGGACTACCAGATCGCACCGGAAGGCGAGGGATTCAACTGCCGACACATCGCAAACAGCGAGGAGCCCGACGCATTCGGTGTGCCTGTGCTGGTCTAACCTGGGTCGATCCCGGCCCGAGACCCGCTCGCGTGGCGGGCGTTCTGTTGGCGTGGTCTGGTGGCGATGGCGACCTAGTGCATGCCTCTTGAGCCGTTCATCGGTGGCAAAAGTCCGGCACAACGCAGGATGACCCGCAATCCATACACCGATCGACTCTCCGCGGGCTGAGGTCACCAGTGAACCCGAAGTGAGCCAGATAAAAAAGGGCTTGCCGTTTGCGCGGCTAAGCCCTTGCATTACCTGTCTTTTGATTGGCGTCCCCACGGGGGTTCGAACCCCGGTTACCGCCGTGAAAGGGCGGTGTCCTAGGCCACTAGACGATGGGGACGTGACCTTTCCCGAAAAAACCAACTCAGACTGCGTGCGCCGGATGTCGTGGTGGTTTGGTGGAGCCAGGCGGGATCGAACCGCCGACCTCAACACTGCCAGTGTTGCGCTCTCCCAGCTGAGCTATGGCCCCGATACTGTCGAGACGCGGAATACTACCGGCGGTTTTTTCGTTTGTCCAGAGCGGTGTTTGGCTTTGTTGCGCTGCGCTCGCCCCGATATGCTTTTTGGCCTCATACGACGTCGCGTTTGGACTTGTGCCGCGCCGCTCGCCGGTGCATTGTACGCGCGGTTTATCCTTAACCTGAATGGAGCCTAAGCCGATGATGCGAATCTTATTATTTCTAGCGACCAACGCCGCGATCCTGGTCGTCATCAGTGTCGTGTTCCGACTTCTCGGGATCGACGGGCTGCTGTTGGAGAACGGCGGACTGGACATGAACGCGCTCCTGGTCATGGCGGCCATCATCGGTTTCAGCGGCTCGCTGATTTCACTGTTTTTGTCCAAGATGATGGCCAAGCGTGGGATGGGCGTTCAGATCATCGAGCAGCCGTCCACTCCGTTCGAGCGTTGGCTCCTGGACACGGTTGCGCGCCAGTCTCAAGCCGCCGGCATCAAGATGCCCGAGGTCGGCATCTTCGATTCGCCGGAGCCCAACGCCTTTGCGACCGGGTGGAACCGTAACGACGCCTTGGTCGCCGTCAGCACTGGACTGCTCCAGCATATGACCAAGGACGAGGTCGAGGCGGTTGTCGGCCACGAGATCAGCCACGTCGCGAACGGCGATATGGTGACGCTTGCCCTGATCCAGGGTGTGGTCAACACCTTTGTGATCTTCCTGGCGCGCATCATCGGCCACACGGTCGACCGGGTCGTCTTCAAGAATGAAGAGGGTCAGGGTATCGCGTACTTCGTTGTGTCCATCATCGCCGAGATTCTGCTGTCTTTCCTGGCCAGCATGATCGTGATGTGGTTCTCCCGGTACCGTGAGTTCCGGGCCGACGAAGGTGGCGCGCGTCTGAGCAGCCGTAACCAGATGGCCAACGCCCTGCGTGCCTTACAGCGGGTCCATCAACCGCACGATCTACCGGCTGGGGAGTTCGCGGCCTTCGGTATCTCGGGGAATATGGGCGATGGCCTGAAGGCGCTGTTCTCCAGCCATCCGCCGTTGGAGAAGCGGATCGCCGCCCTCGAGCAGGCGCGCGGCTGATTTCGGAGGCGTCGGCTCACCGCATCGACAGGGTCGCCGACGCCTTCGAGGAGACGAGCATGAACGCAATGAAGATCAAGATGTTGCCGATCGGGCTCCGAAGATCAGCCGAGCAAGCCTGGGATATCCCGGTCCAGCGCATCGATCAAATCGTCGAGGTTAGCGTGATCGTAATCGGGCGGCGGCAGACCCGAGATCCAGGGTCGACCCGGCGCAAAGCGGCCGGTGCGCACGAGTGCTGTCCAGATGCCGAGTCGCTCGGCTCCGGCGATGTCCGTTTCCGGACGGTCTCCGACCATCATGCATTCTCCCGCGGGGCAGCCGAGTATGCCGAGTGCGATCTCGTAGAGCAGGGGTTCCGGCTTGCCGACGAAGGTGGGCGTAATGCCGGTGGCGGTGGCGAAGGGTGCGACCAGTGCGCCGCCGCCGGGAAGCACGAGATGGCGCCCGCCGCGAATGGAGTCGACGGCGTTGTCCGGATTGGTTGCCACCAGGCGGGCGCCCCGGTTCAGGATGAGATTTATGCCGGTCGTGAGCTGCTCGAAATCAAGCCCTGGTCCCTCGCCGACGACAACCACATCGGCCCGCTCCGCGTCCGGCGTGCCGACCGTGCGCAGGGC
>JBGSKP010000081.1:0-8820 GCA_041741175.1 Thiocapsa sp.
GCCGTAGCCCGCGAAAACGGCCTCGGCCGGCTCGACCGCTCCGCTGCCCGAAAAGGCAAGCGGCCGCCAATCCCGGTCGACCGTGAGCTCGGCGGCTCGGCCATCCGTGTCGGTGAACGTCAGCCGATTGCCCTCGGCAAGGGTGACACCCGAGATGAAGCGATAGGGCTGGAACCAGTCGCCTTGTTCGCCGGAGGGTTGGAGCCCGATGCGGGCCATCGCGTCCGCGACATAGTCGGTTGCGAGACGGCTGCCCGCGGTCCCCGTCATGCGGCCGGCCAAGGGCTCGGCCGTGAGCGCGTCCACACGGGTTCTCAGGTCCTCGGCGGCGATCTCGGCGCGGGTCGGAGCTGGCATCCCCGTGCCGGATGTCGGGTCCGGCGGTGTCGTAGTGTCCTCGGTTGTGTCCAGTTCGAGCAGGGCGCGCGCGGCGGCATCGTCCCAGTCCGCGATGAAGATCTGCGCCTGCTTGTCCACCGTGCGGCTGCTCGCCCAGGAGAGCTGTTTGCCGTCGGGGGTGAAGACGGGCAGACCGTCGAAGCCGGGGGTGTCGGTCACGCGCACCGGCGGGCGTCGTCCGTCGCTGTCGACGAGATAAAGCTCGAAGTTGTCGTAGCCGTGCGCGTTGTTCGCGAAGATGATGTAGTCGCCGCTCGGGTGGAAGAAGGGCGCCCAGGACATGACGCCGAGCCGGGTGATCTGCCGCTGGTCGCTGCCGTCGGTCCGCATGGTCCAGATCTCGGCGACCTTGCCGGCCTCGTCGAAGCGCCGCCAGACGATACGGCTGCCGTCGGCGCTGAAGAAGGGGCCGCCATCGTAGCCGGGCGAGTCGGTGAGTCGGCGCACCTGACCACCGTCGGCGTCCATGCTGTAGATCTCCATGGAACGCGAGCCATCCTGCGCCAAGGCAGCGCGCGCGTCATCGGAGAGATTGCCGGTGTAGGCATGACGATTCGAGGCGAACACGATGCTCTTGCCGTCCGGCGACCAGGAGCCCTCGGCGTCATAGCCGTCGGCGGTCGTGAGACGGCGCAGGATGTTGCCGCGGGTGTCCGCCTCGAAGATCTCGTAGGCGGGATCGAAGCTCCAGGAATAGCGGCTGCCCTGTCCGGAGGCGCGTTTCTCCAACTCCTCGCGTTGCGCCGCCTCGGCGCCGGGATCCTCATGCGTGGAGGCATAAAGGACGCGATCGCCCTGCGGATGAATCCAGGCACAGGTGGTCTTGCCGATACCGGGCGAGACGCGGCGCGTGTCGCCGGTCTCCAAGTCGAGCAGATAGATCTGGTAGAAAGGATTCCCGGACTCGCGCTCGCTCTGGAAGATCATGAGCCGACCATCGGCGCTGAAATACCCCTCGCCCGAACGCCTGCCTTCGAAGATGAGCTGACGTGTGTTCGAGAGCAACTGCGTCTCGTGAACGGGGGACTCCTCGGCCAGGGCGAGCGCGGGAGCAAATACGAGTCCGGCCAGGACAATGGCGATCGTGCAGCGGAGCAATCGGTGCATGGGTCGGTCATCCTCGGGTGGTGTCGACGGGCCGCTCGGGCGGCTCTGGTTTATCCAAGGGTAAGGGCGTCGGACAGCCGTCGCAAACCCTCGGACGCGTTCTCGCGGCACCGACGCTCGGATGGGATGGTGCCGCTCGAAACGACGCCGATCGCGCGGGAGCTCGGCCCGCATCTGCACGGATAACGGCTTCCGCCTTCATCATGACCGTTCACGACCCGGACCGGGGAATGGTGACCCTTGACCTCCGACATCCGACATCCGCTGCTGCCCCCTTCGCCGGCCTCCCCTCTCACGCGCGCACCACCTGGATCCGCCGCCCGCCCCGACTTATCTGCTCCGCACAGGCGGTGCGTTCGGCGATGGGCGGTTGATCGGCACGCCGGTCGAAGATCACCAGCCAGCCGCTGTCCAGCCCCAGCCCGGCCAGATAGCCATCGAGCTGAACCAGTCCCTCGGCCAGCGGATCGGGCCGCCCGTCTCGCCACACCTTAAGCTCGATGCCGAGCGTCAGCCTACCGTAGCGCAGACACAGATCCATACGACCGGCGCCGATGGCATATTCGCGCTCCAGCGTGCCCTCGCCGTTGGCGACCCGATGCAGGAAGGCCATCAGCACCAGATGCGGGGCGATCTCGTGATACGGCGCGCTACCCAGCATCGCCTCGCCGTGCCGACGCCAAAAGGAGAGAAAGGCATCGAGCAGGCGCCGCGGATCCAGTTCGCCATCGGCTGCAAGCCAGGTCGGGCTGATCCGCGGCAAGGAATCCTGGGGACCGCCGGCCAAGGCGCGCGGCAACACCTCGCGGTAGATCGGATTGGCCACGACCAATCCACCCGCTCCGTCGCGGCGGAGCAGTCCCAGATCCACCAGATACTGACGGTCGTCCTCGGGAACCGTGCCCAAACCCGTACCCGCCAGCATCGGCTCGATGACCCGGCGCACACGCGGCTCACGCAGCTTGTCGGCGAGCTGGTCGAGATGGGTAACCCGGCGCAGGATCAGATTCTCCTTGGCTTGGTCGATCATCGCCGAATCGATCGCACGGGTGCGATCGCGCCCCTCGGGCATGCGGAAACAGACTTCATACGCCAGGGCATTCACCAGCCAGGGCTGGCCTTGGGTTAGAAGCCAGACTTGCTCGAGTGCCTCGGGCGTGAACAGTTGCCCTGTCTCGCGCGTGTGCTCTTCAAGCAGCGCCGTCGTTTCATGTGCGTTGAAATCGCCCAAGCGCAGCGACTCAGCCTTGATGTTGAACGCGCTGCCGCCCGTGATGGCCTCGGCTTCGGAGCTGGCGTGGATACGATAATCGCGCAGGTCGCGCACCCCGCAGAGGATGATGGTCTGGGGAAAACGCGCGGGACGCTGGGTATAACCGGCACGCAACTGACGCAGCACCGAGACCAGCGTGTCGCCGACCAAGGCGTCGACCTCGTCGAGCAGCAGCACGGCAGGGCGTCGATCGGCCGCGGCCCAGAACTCGAGCAGTTGACTGAGACGATCCTCGGCCGGGACATCCGTGCCATCGGTACGGCACCACTCGGCGAGTCGCGTATCGTCGAGATAGAGTCTCGCGGATCGACCGAGCACGCTGCAGATGGCAGCCATGCCGCGCGCGACGTCCTCCCGCGTGGTCTGTGCCGTTTCGATGTTGGCGTAGAGCGCCCGATATCGACCGTCCCGATTAAGCCGCGCCATCAGTTCGAGCAGGCAAGTGGTTTTGCCGGTCTGACGCGGCGCATGGAGCAGAAAATACTTCTTCTGCTCGATCAGCGTCAGGATCTCGTCCAGATCCCAGCGCGAAAGCGGCGGCAGCGTGTAGTGATCCTCGGCCCGGTTTGGACCTTCGGTATTGAAAAAGCGCATCGGGAGGTTTCGGCGGTCGCAAAGTCTGGCGATCTCGGAAGGTTAGCAGAGATCCCGCAGCCATGCCGCCGGCACATCCGCACCTGTGCCTGCTTGATATCCGACTCGCCGAAGACAGGAGGCGCCTTCGCATCCATCGCGACCATCATGCTGTCCAGCAGAGAATGCAAAGGGGTCAGACCCCTTTTACCCCAGTCGGTCGGGAGGCCGCTCAGGACCGTGCCCGCCCGAGACAAAGACCGCGGCGATGCGTCCGAAGGCGACCTCGGCGAGCGGAACCGATCGCCGTCGACCAGGAAGCCGCCGAAGGCAGTTACAGCTCCGAGGACCATTTATCCTAAATCCGGCATTTAGAACCGCAAAGGCGCAAAGAGCACAAAGGAAAACAAGAATTTGCCATGCGAACGACGTTCGCCCTTTGGGTGAATGGCGTCATTGAAGCAGGGCATTGAACGCCTTTGCGTCCTTTGCGCCTTTGCGGTTCAACTGCTCTTTTTAGGTTTATTATTTCGTGAGGGACGGCGCGGGCACCTGTGGCACGAGTCCTTTCACGCGTTCGCGATGGATGTAAGACACCTACTCGCTGCTGCACGCGACAGCAAGTAAGGGGACCAGGTGCAATGTCCCCGACATCACCTTCGGCGACACCCGGTCACCGTCGGCAAGACAACCGGGGTTTCGTTCGCCCCGGTTACCGGACCAGGTCTGCTGATAACCGCTCCAATGGGCGGCGATGTCGGTCAGGTGCCAGCGTGCCGGAGATATCTGTTGAGCTTGTCGTCGAAGGTGAAAACCGATTCGCTCTCGACACGGTTATAGGCCAAAAGCAAGGCATCCACGAAATCAAGTCCGCTTTCGCTGTAGCATTCCAGCCCTTTCAAGAACACCGCCCGCTTCTCCATGCTCACCAGGGTTTCATTCAGCAAGCTCCCGAGTTGCTGCTGAATTTCATTTCGGTCGACCGCATAGACTTTCTGCAACACGTACACCACTTCACAGGCGACCTCCATGGGCAAGTTCACCGCCTGCTGCTCGATTATATCCGCCGCCTTGGCGGAGAGCTCCGCGTGGTCGTCCAGCAGATAACGCAGCACCACATTGGCATCAACGAGGCTCATGTTTTTCGCTCGCTGCCATTTGCCAGGCGTGTTGCTCCTGGGTAATCAATTCAGGCTTGGCATATTGCTTCAGGCAACCACGCAAGCTTTTTCGGTTCGCCGCCCGTTGCGGGCCTTCTTGCGGGGCACTCAGAATAATGATTTCCACCTCCTGGCCCCAGAACTGCTTTGGTAATTGGAGGCAGACCTCTCCATTCTCTACGGTTTGAATGGTGCGAATGGCTTCCATCACTTGAACCTCTTATTCGGTGTTGATTCGATCATTCGTCAGCTTCCATCCTTCGCGGACATTGACCAGATGGTCATCGATGGCTTGGCGGGACTCGCGAAGTGGTAGGGTCAGGTGGCAGGGTCAGGTGTCTCGTGGAACGCAACCGCCGGTCGGGGCACCCTCGTGACATCTCTTGCCCGGCTGACGGTCATGCGGCTGACGCCGAAATGCTCGGCGATTGCCTGCATGCTGTAGGTGCCGCTGCGGAACGCCTCGACAACCGCCCAATCGCCGGCGGGATAGCTTGAGGCATAGTAGTTCAACGGCTTTACCAAGGCACGTGACCCCAAGAAGGTCGTCGACGAGATCGAGACCCTGGTGCGCGATCACGATGTCGGTTTCTTCATCCTCGCCGACGAGGAGCCGACCATCAATCGCAAGAAGTTCATCGCCTTCTGCGAGGAGCTGATCGCGCGCAATCTCGGGATCCTCTGGGGCATCAACACCCGCGTCACCGACATCCTGCGCGACGAGGACGTCCTGCCGCTCTACTTGTCCGAGACGCAAGCTGTCCGCGTTCGCCGCGCTCGTCTGCAGTTTCTGGCATTGGCAGGTACCTACCCGACTCACCTCACCGTCGATCAGTCCGCCGCACCTGCGGCGTCCCCGAGCATCCTGTTCTACGTTATCGGCCTGGTCGTGCGGCCGGTCACCCTGATCGTCGCCATCAGGGTCGCCATCAGGGTCTAAGGGCTCTTTCGCTGTAAGGTCTCGGCCGATCACAGCTCTGGGCACTGAGCCGATCGACCGCGCGTCGCAGCAGCAATCCACCGGAGGCCCTATACTTTGCAATGAAATTGACAACGGAGCCTGAGATGAAACAACAAGCCAAAATCGTCTTCGTCGTTATCGGCGTCATCATCCTGACTTTCATTTGGCTGCTCTGGGGGCCCGATTCCTGGGAGGTTCAACTCACGGGTGTGACCGGCGACGGACGCGAGGTGCAGTATCGGATCGAGACGGTCTACGCCGACACCTCGGACACACTCGTCTTCAGAAACGCAGACGCGGGCTTCCTGCCGCCCTACTTCAAGTTCGGCTCGGCGGATCTGCAAGCCCAGGCCAGCCGGATCTCCCGGAACTGTCCGCAGACCCCAGTCAAGGTCAAGGGCTACGGCATGCGCATCCAGTTCTTGGACGTGTTTCCCAACGCCACGTCCATCGATGCACCCGAGAACTGTAGTGAAGCACCGGACAAATAACGCAAGAACGCCTCTTACCTCTTAGGTGGTATCCGAGAAATATCATCCCTGCCGAGACCGCACGAAGCCACCTCACCGTGGGCGCGTGGCTTGCCCGCGCTCACACCGGCGCCTGACTCCAGCCGGTGAGGCGATCCGCGAGGTTTAGCGCGGGCAAGCCACGCGCCTACGCCCGCTAGCGGATGCTCGTCACGGTATCAACGTTTCCAGAAATCGCCTTAAACCGCGTCCAGAGCGAGATGCTGATTTTCGAGTGAGTGCGACGTTTGGTGCATCCACAGCCCTTCACTGGGACGCGGTTTAAAATGATATATTTTTTAATTATTTAAACTGCGTCGGCTCAAAGGGTCGTCAAGTCTGCCGGGGACGATCCCATCCAAAAACATCGCATATCGCGCTTGGCGCGGTTTAGCTTCAGCGGTCTCCCTCGCCGACCCTGGGCGGGTCGGCGAGCGGAACCAATCAATCCGCCCCCTTTTCCCTTTCCTTAAAAGGAATCCGCCTCCACGGCCGGGGCGGGAAGCTCGAACCCATCCCGCGCGAAATAGATTCGAGCGAGGCCGTCAGCATTCACTGAAAAGAAAGTGGGTCCATCCCACGGCCGATGGTGCATGAGCCGCTGCATACCATCTTCTACGGAGGTGTCGGCATCAAAGTGTAGATTGACCTGACAGATCGTCGAGCCGCATGCGGAATCAACGAGATCAATGCCGGCAAGCTCCTCTTTGAGGAAGCCATCCTGCAATGTATTCATCATTTCCCCTGCCCATTGCGTGTCGACTCCCTCGCGGATGAACTGCTGTTCGAGCGTCTCTTCCGTCTTGAGCGCGTACGCCTCGGCAGCGGCTTCGGCTGTGTCGGTCGATTCAATGCCCTGATCATCCTGAACGTCTGTATCCTCGGCTTGCCGCTGAGCCAGCCTATCCAGCTCACGCTGCATCCTCTCCTGATTGTTGGCCAGTGCAGTGAGCCGCTTCCCGATTCCGGCAAGCGCCTCGACTAAACGCTCGTCGTTAGCCTGTTCCGGGCGATGGGTCGCATTGAGCGTGCGCGCGCTCGATGCACCTGCATCCGGGAAGGTCTCCGGTGTAGGCGCTCCGTCCTGGCTCGTGGTGGTGTGCCCGGCTTCGTGATCGTACTGGTTCGCTGGCCAGAGCAGCACAAGTAAAACGGCAATGGCCGCAGCGGCCATCCCTCCTGTAATGAGCATAACCTGCTTTGGCATGGCGATTGACTCGAAAGAACGGCAAAAATCGGACGTGCCGACGCACTTAGATGCAGCGCCGGCACGGATCAGCTTCGAGAAGCTGTATACACCGGCTTGATCTCAGTCTTCGTTAACGTAGTAGGAAACGATATAAGACCGATTACCGGAATAGGTCTGCGGTATCGCACAGCTAAAATAGGAGTGGCTGGCGAATGTGGTACCGCCGACGGCTCCGGTGTTCAACGTTTGCAGTGCATTGCCGCTGCCGGAACTGTTCTTATTCGCGCCCCACCAGCCATAGAAGCTACCGGTGCTACTGTTCCAATAGGCCGTGTTGACACTGCAACGGACGTCCAGACCATAGCTTCGATCAAGAACACGGACATTTGAGCTTTTAATGCTTTCCGTGTTGGATTCATTGAGGACCGGCAGATCCACATACATCCACGCGGTCGCTGACGGGTTACCGATTGCGCTGTGATCGTAGACCGGCGCCGGACCGGAGTAACGCACACCCATCGAGCCCGGATAGGTCTTTGCATCCCCGGCCGTCGCGGAATACCCCATCAGCACGAGGATGGAAACGAGAGCGATACGCATCACGCCAGAAAGACAGCGATTGATAATAATCATGGCACACTCCGCTTATCGCAAGTTGAAGGATTCCTTAGATACCCTTTCGCGCGGTTCCTTTGCCTATTAAGAATGATCGATCAGACAACATTGTCAAGAGCTGCGGATTAGAATTTTACTCTGATGTTAGGCTGTCACTCAGGAATCGTACGTGACCATCTGAATACGCTCTTTTCACTACCTGAACGACTTGCAGCAGACCTGTATGACGGCAACGGCCGCGACCTCGCCTCCATTGCGTGAGTCGATCGGCAAGGGAGCCAGGGTCACTCTCCCTCGGCGCCAAGACTTAAGATCAACACCTGACACCGATGGCTTTGATCACACAGGGACCCTATCTCGGCGCCGACATTAGTCAGCGGAGATGGCGGATGCACTATGCGTATTAATACGTAGCTCCGGGCCGGTGGACAAGGTGCGCGATCCGACTTGAATGGCGAAGTCCCTGCCGGGACTCCATCCACGCGGTCCTGAGGGCGAGGGAGGCATGGAGAACCGGGATACCGTGCGGGCTGGCTTGCCGCGCCGTCTCCGGAGTTCTGCGCGAAGGCCAAGCGGGCGAATTGCGCGCGGCAGACCAAACCGACAAAGGGACCCGTCGGCGGAACCTCCGTCACACGTAGCCGCCTTCCGCAATTCGCGATCGATCGCCCTTGACGGCCTGCGCGCGGCCATCCTTGACCAGATCGTCGGCGGTTCTGTCGCCGAAACAGGGGAGCGGCTGAGAGCGAAACCAAGCGAACGCGCGTCCGGGTGAGCCGTGCCAGCGATTGAGCCGATCGATGATCTCCACGGCATGCGCATCCAGTTCTTGGACCTGGCTCCCAACGCCACGTCCATCGAAGCACCCGAGAACTGTAGTGAAGCACCGGACAAATAACGCAAGGACGCCTCTTACCTCTTAGGTGGTATCCGAGAAATATCATCCCTGCCGAGACCGCACGAAGCCACCTCACCGTGGGCGCGTGGCTTGCCCGCGCTCACACCGGCGCCTGACTCCAGCCGGTGAGGCGATC
>JBGSKP010000082.1:0-17037 GCA_041741175.1 Thiocapsa sp.
CGGCCTTCGCCACGGTACGCTCCTATCTGTCCACCCTGCGCAAGCAGTCGATCGCTCTCTATCCCGCCCTGGTGATGACCTTCCGAGGTCAGCCTCCGATGCCGCGCTTGCCGTAAGGCAGTTAGCGACCTGAACCGACACCGGCTGGATAATGGTCAGACCTTCATCGTCGAGACCCTGCTCAGTGCCGTCCAACTTGAAGGGAAAACGACCCTTCTGGCGAGTCTTCGCGACATCACCGAGCGTAAACGGATCGAAGCAGCGATTGCGGAAGCGCGGACGCTGCTCGAGACGGTCATTGATACCGTGCCGATTCGGGTGTTCTGGAAGGATCGCAACCTGTGTTATCTCGGGTGCAATATGGCCTTTGCCAGGGACGCCGGGATGACGCATCCCCGGGATGTCATCGGCAAAGACGACGATCAGCTGGGATGGGCGGCGCAGGCGGAGCTGTATCGGGCCGATGACCGATCCGTCATGGCGTCCGGTATCCCCAAGTTATCCTATGATGAACAGCAGACGACGCCGAGCGGACAGACCATATGGCTGCGTACGTCAAAGGTCGCGCTCAGGGATCGGGACAACGCCGGTGTCGGATTGATTGGGGTTTATGAGGACATCACCGAACGCAAGCAGGCCGAAGAGAAAGTGCGGTTGGCCGCAAACGTCTTCACCCATGCATGGGAAGGCATCATGATCACCGCCGCCGACGGCACCATCATGGATGTCAATGAGGCATTCAGTCGCATCACCAGCTACCGTCGCGAGGACGTCTTGGGGCGCAACCCTCGCCTGCTCGGCTCCGGCCGTCAGGGCCCGGCATTTTACGCCAACATGTGGCGCAGTCTGATCGAGCGAGGCCAATGGTCCGGCGAGATGTGGAACCGCCGCAACAACGGCGAGGTGTACGCCGTGATGCAAACCATCAGCGCCGTGCCCGATGCGCATGGCAACACCCGGCAGTATGTGGCGCTGTTCTCCGATGTCACCCTGATCAAGGAGCAAGAACAGGCGTTGCAGCATCTCGCCCACTATGATGCGCTGACCGGACTTCCCAACCGCGTCCTGTTGGCTGACCGCCTGCACCAGGGCATGGTCCAGGCGCAGCGCTATGGACGCCGGCTGGCGATCGCCTTTCTCGATCTGGACGGCTTCAAGGCCATCAACGACGCGCATGGGCATGCGGTCGGGGACCAGTTGCTGATCGCTGCGGCGACCGGCATGCAGCAGGTCCTGCGCGAGGGTGACACCCTCGCCCGCATCGGTGGAGACGAGTTCGTCGCCGTGCTGCTCGACCTGGCCGACACCCGGGCCAGCGCGACGCTGCTTTCCCGCCTGCTCGCCGCCGCGGCACAAGCGATACCGGTTGGCGAGCACGCGCTGCAAGTCTCAGCCAGTGTCGGGGTCACCTTCTACCCGCAGGCCGACGCCATCGATCCGGAGCAACTGCTGCGCCAAGCGGACCAGGCCATGTATCAGGCGAAACTGGAGGGCAAGAATCGTTACCACGTCTTCGATGTCGCTTTGGACCCCAGAGTGCGCGGCTAACCTCCCACGCCCTGGACGGGGCTAGACGAGGACTTCACCCCGATCGACTTCGAGTAGCTACGCCTACAGCTCTCGTCCGAGGAGGTCTCCCGGCTCTACGCCACGGGCGCTCCCTAGTGCATATTCTCGGCGGTTTGGGCCAACAACCCCAGCTTCCGGTATGGCCGAAGACCTCGGGAAACCGGCCGTTCGGCGCCGGAGCGTGAGTGCACGCTTCTGGTCGATCCTTTACCTAGGACCTCCCGGATCCAGTGACCGGTCCTGGGGCAAAGCGATCGGTCGGCTGGCTCGGCTCAGCGGTCGGTCTGGGTCGTGACCGGTCCGTCGGTCGCCGGACGGCGGGTGATCTCTATCAGGATCTACCGGTCACTCGTGGTCTCTCCGGCACTGACCGGTTGTTGGATGCAAGAGTCACTGAGCTGGTGCGTCTCGTTGAACCGAGTGGGTCGAACTCGAACCCTTCTACCGCCTCTCAGTCGGTTCTGTAAGGCAACAATAACGCCAGTAGTTGGGTGGGCGAATCGTAGAAATCCGTAACGAGATGCTGGTGTGGAAACAACAACTACTCTGATCCGCGCGTTTGATTTGCTCGTAGCCTGTTGCCACAATCCCGTAAGTTTCGGTCGGAGACTCGATCCGAAAACCCACCGAACCGGACCATCTCAGCCATGACAGAAGACTCCGATACGCCCCCGTTGCGCTGGACGCGCGGGCATCCCGGCGAGACACTCGACGCGAATCGTCCCGTGGTCAAGGCCATCGGGCAGATGATCAAGCTCGGCGAGCGCGACGCGCTGCGCCGTCTGCTGCGCACCTGGCATCCGCGCGATATCGTCGAGCTGCTCGTGCAGCTGCCTTTGAAGCGTGCGCGCAAGCTCTTCCTGGCCTTGCCGGCAGGCCCCGCCGCGAAGGTCATTGCCGGGCTCAATGACGATTTCCGAGCCGCGCTGCTCGAAGACGCCACCATCGAGCGTCTGGCCGAGATCCTCGATTCATGGGACGTCGAAGATGTGGTGCAGGCCCTCACCGAGCTGCCCGAGGAGGTGCAGACACGGCTCATCCCGCAGTTGCGCGAAGCCGACACCATTCGCACCCTGACGGCCTATCAGGATGAGTCCGCCGGCAGCATCATGACGCGCAAGCTAGTCGCCGTGCCGCCGAACTGGAGCATTGGGCAGGTCGTCGCCGAAGTGCGCCGTCGCGCCGATCTGATCAGGAAGCTCTCGGCTGTTTATGTGGTCGATGCGGACGGTCGGTTGCTCGGATATCTGAAACTGCGTGATCTGCTGCTGCGGCCCAGCGATGTTGCCGTGGGGCAGGTGATGCGGACCGATTTTGTGGCGGTCCGCTCCGATATGGACCAAGAGGCGGTCCTGCGCGTGACCATGGAGAATGATCTGTCCTCTGTGCCGGTTGTGGATGGCGAAGGCCGGCTGCTCGGTCGCATTACCTCCGATGAGCTGCAGCGAGTGGTCCGGGACGAGGCCGAGGAGGACGTCCGGCTCATGACCGGAGTCTCGCCCGAAGCGCGCCCCGACGATCCGGTGCTGGGCATCGTGAAGACGCGGCTTCCCTGGCTGCTCGCCGGGCTGATCGGTGCGCTCGTCTCGGGCAGCGTCATCAATGCCTACGAGGTGCAGATCGCCAGTGCGGCGATTCTGGCGAGCTTCATCCCGATCGTGATGTCGATGGCGGGTAACGCCGGCATCCAGGCCGCGACGGTCGCCATTCAAGGTCTTGCGACCGGCACCATCTGGATCGGCGATCTGCCCTGGCGGCTGCTCAAAGAAATGCTCGCGGCCTTCGTGAACGGTTCGGTCGCGGCGACGATTCTGGGTCTGATCGTGTGGGCCGTCGGCCCCCTGTTGGGCGTTGCCGATCCGTTACGCCTGGCGCTCACGGCCGGCGTCGCCTTGACCGGCGTCACACTCCTCGCCGTCGCCATGGGCGCGGCGGTGCCGCTGATCCTGCATCATTTCCGCATCGACCCCGCCATGGCCACCGGCATCTTCATCACCACCGGCAACGACATCATCGCGGTCCTGGTGTTTTTCCTGGTGGCATCACTGCTCTACCTCTAGCCCGGAGGGGGTGCCCGCGAGCCGGCCCCAGCCCCCAGCTTTCAGCCGTCAGCTCCCCGCCAGAACCCCGAACCCTTCTCCATAGCAACATTCCCACAACCTCCCCGTGCATCGACTGTCGTGATCCCGACAGTCGCTCTTCCAGGGCGTGCAACCATTCAAGCAGGTCAACAGGTTAGTTCACGATCCAGACCGGGCACGGTCTTTGCTGGTTAGCTTCCAGAACAGTTTTCCACGGGGCGTGCGTCCCCTGCTCTGGAGGCAGCGTGATGGAGTTGAAGGTGATTGCCGAGACGGCGGGTGCCCCCGGCGGCGGTTGTGCGTCAAGTGGTTGCGGCAGCAGTAGCGAGAAGCTTGCACACTTGCCGGAGGCGATCCGCGCCAAGATCAACAACCATCCCTGCTTCTCGGAGGATGCGCATCATCACTATGCGCGGATGCACGTCGCCGTGGCGCCCGCCTGCAACATCCAATGTCATTATTGTAATCGCAAGTACGACTGCTCCAACGAATCGCGCCCGGGTGTCGTCTCGGAGCTGCTCACCCCGGACCAGGCGATCAAGAAGGTCCTGGCGGTTGCCGCGGCCATTCCGCAGATGACGGTGCTGGGGATCGCCGGCCCGGGCGATCCCCTGGCCAATCCCGAACGCACCCTGGAGACCTTCCGTCAGCTCTCCGAAAAGGCCCCGGACATCAAGCTCTGCGTGTCCACCAACGGGCTCGCGCTACCGGAAGCGGTCGATGAGCTCTGCCGGCACAACATCGAGCACGTCACCATCACCATCAATTGCGTCGACCCGGACGTGGGCGCGAAGATCTATCCCTGGATCTTCTGGAATAACCGCCGGGTGACGGGGCGCAGGGCTGCCGAGATCCTGATCGCGCAGCAGCAGAAGGGTCTGGAGATGCTGGTCGCCCGTGGGGTTCTGGTCAAGGTCAACTCGGTCCTGATTCCAGGCGTCAACGACGCGCATCTCAAGGAAGTCAGCCGGATCGTCAAGGCCAAAGGCGCTTTCCTGCACAATGTTATGCCCCTGATCGCCGAGCCCGAGCACGGCACCTTCTACGGACTGATGGGCCAGCGTGGACCGACCACGGAGGAACTCAGCGCGCTGCAGGATGCCTGCGCCGGCGACATGGCCATGATGCGTCACTGCCGGCAATGCCGGGCGGATGCGGTCGGCATGCTCGGCGAGGATCGGGGTGCTGAATTCAGCCTCGATAAGATTGCCGACCAGGAGGTCGACTACGCGGCGGCGATGGTCCGTCGTGCCGAGGTCCATGCGGCCATTGAGGCCAACCGTGAAGCCAGCAAGGCGGCGCAGCACACGCAATCGAGCGAGACCTTCGTCTCGATCGCCTCGTTGACCCGTCGCCGTCCCGCCCGTCCCGAGCCTCGCCCAGTCTTGATGGCAGTGGCCACGACGGGCGGCGGGGTGATCAATCAGCATTTCGGCCATGCCCGTGAGTTCCTGGTCTACGAGGCCAGCGCGAACGACGTACGCTTCATTGGTCACCGCAAGGTGGATCTTTATTGCTCGGGCGACGAGACCTGCGGTGACGGTGAGTCCGTTCTGGCCAAGACGATCCGTGCTCTGGACGGCTGCGAGGTCGTGCTCTGCTCGCGCATCGGTTACGAGCCCTGGGGCCAGTTGGAGGCCGCCGGGATCGCCCCGAACGGCGAGCATGCGCTGGAGCCGATCGAGACCGCCATCGCGCAGGTCTATCGTGAGATGGTCGAGGCGGGGCTACTTGAGGGAGCGCACAGCGCATCGCAGCGCTTGAGCGCCTGAGACTGAACGGTGTCCGGAGTGACCTGTCCTGAGTGCATTCGGGTTCAGCCCCCGGTCATCAATGGGTGCCGATCTCGACGCGGCTTAGACGAATACAAGCCGATGGATTCAAGTCTTGAAGAATGATGCCGCTGCGGCGGCGAGCGTAGCGGAGATGGTGTCATGGCATACAAGATTATCGAGGGTTGCGTGAATTGCTGGGCCTGTCTGCCGCTCTGTCCGAGCGAGGCGATTCGCGACGCACGTCCGCACTTCATGATCGATGCGCGCGCCTGCACCGAGTGTGTCGGGGATTTTGCCGATCCGCAGTGCGCGAGTATTTGTCCGATTGAAGGCGTCATTCTCGATGGCTCGGGCGTGCCCGTGAATCCGCCGGGGTCACTGACCGGGATCCCGCCGGATCGTTGGGCGGAGATACGCAGCCAGATCCAGGCCCGCTGAACCGCGCTCCGGGCGACCCGGGATGTCATGGATAATTGGTTGCGTCGGGCAGGCTGCGGTCTTGCCGGGGGCGGTTCAGGATTGTTTGATCTGGGTTTTTTCGTCGCGGTAGGCGAATTTGCGGGATGGCCGACATCCAAGTCCCGGCGCGTGACACCACTCCGGCAGTGTCGCGCTTGCGTCGGGCGATCCGCTCCGAATGAGCCGATCACCGAAATGCCGATCTAGACCGAAACTTGTTAACACTGAAAGGAAGGGTGAGCTGATGTCGTCGGTGCTGTTCTACGAAAAGCCGGGGTGCCGCTCCAACGCCAGGCAGAAGGCGTTGCTGGTGTCGCTCGGGCATCGTCTGAGCGTGCGGAATCTGCTCGCCGAGCCCTGGACCGCCGAACGCCTTCGGCCGTTTTTCGGCGATCTAGCCGTGCCCGACTGGTTCAATCCAACTGCGCCTCGGATCAAGCGGAGCGAGGTGTTGCCGGCGATGCTGGACGAGACGACAGCTTTGGCCCTGATGGTGGAGGATCCGCTCCTGATCCGCCGACCTTTGATCGAGTCCGAGCATGGATTGGGCTGCGGCTTCGAGCCGGGTCCTTTGCTCGCTGCGTTGGGCGCGACGCTGCCAGCCGATGAGGATCTTCAGTCCTGTTCTCGCCCGGGCGCCGATCCGCGCTGCGACCCACCCGCCGCTGGAGTCCTGATCCGATGACGCCGGTTCTGCCAGCCAGCGTCGCCGAGCGCGCCGATCCTCGCGAGGCCGTCGAGGTCTCGCCGGGCGTGCACTGGATCGGCGCACTGGATCCGGGTTTGCGCAGCTTCGACCTCATCCTGCGCACGGCCAACGGGACCACCTACAACAGCTATCTGGTGCGCGGCGACGAGGGTGTCGCCGTCATCGACACGGTTAAGGCCGAGTTTGCCGACGACTTTTTCGCGCGTTTGGAATCAGTCGCCCGCTATGACGAGATTCGCGTCATTGTGCTCAACCATCTGGAGCCGGATCACACCGGTGCCCTGCCCGAGCTGATGCGCCGTGCGCCCCAGGCGCAGCTCTACATCTCCAAGCGCGCCACCGCCATGCTCAAGGCCCTGCTCAAACCGAGCAATGAGCAGCCGCTGGTCTACAAGACCGTGGGCACGGGTGACGAGGTTTCGCTCGGCGGCCGCACCCTGCGCTTTCTGCACACGCCATTCCTGCATTGGCCCGATACCCAATGCACCTGGCTGGTGGAAGAGGGGGTGCTCTTCTCGGGCGATGTGTTCGGCTGTCACTATTGCGACGCGCGGCTCTTCAACGACGTTTGCGGGGATTTCCGCTTCGCCTTCGATTACTACTACGCGCACATCATGCGGCCCTTCAAGACCTATGTGGTGGAGGCGCTGAAGCTGATCGAGCCGCTGCCGATCAAGCTCGTCGCGCCCACCCATGGGCCCATTCTGCGCGACCGTCCGCGCCGCTACGTCACCCGTTATCGGGAGATGTCCACGCCCAGCCTGGCGGAGCGTATCGATCAGGGCGAGCGCTCGCTGATCATCTTTTATATGAGCGCCTACGGCAGCACCGCGCGCATGGCCGAGGCCATCCGTGCCGGGGCGGAGGAGTCGGGCGGGATCCGCGTCTCGCTCTATGACCTGGAGGGCGGGGAGGTTCAACCCTTCGTCGATCTGATCGAGTCCGCCGATGCGATGGCGCTCGGCTCGCCGACGATCAATGGGGATGCAGCCAAGCCGATCTGGGACCTGCTGTCTTCGCTCGCAGTCATCGATTTGAAGGGTAAGCTCGGCGCTGCCTTCGGATCCTACGGTTGGACCGGCGAGGCGGTGAAGATGATTGAGGACCGCCTGCGCGGACTGAAGCTGCGCGTGCCGGTCGCGGGTCTGCGTTTGAAGCTCATCCCGACCGATGAGGAACTCGAGGAGTGCCGCGACTTCGGGCGCGCACTGGCCGGGGCGCTGGTGCGCGGCGAGCAGGGGCGGGTGATCGACTTCGCCGACTTAGGCTAAACCGAGTCGCGCGTGAGATCGCCGACGTCGAGAAGGGTTCGCTCTCGTCCTACGGCGAGACGTTGGCGGGACGCGGTTCAGATTGAATCGTCAAGAACGTCAACAACAGGATTTCATCATCAACCATCGACAATCTAGGAGTCAGACACCATGGCGAAAGCCAAGATTACCTTTTCGGATATCGAGCAGACCGTCAATGTCCCCGCCGGAACACGCGTCATCGAGGTCTCCGAGCGGATCGGCGCCGGCATCATTTACGGCTGTCGAGAGGGCGATTGCGGCACCTGCATGATGCATGTGGAAGAGGGCTGGAACAATCTGACCGAGCCTTCCGTGCTGGAGGAGAAGGTGCTGCGCGAGAACATGGCCAGCCGCCACGATCGGCTTGCCTGTCAGGCCCAGATTCTCGGCGACTGCAAGGTCAAGCCGGCCTGATCCAGGGCGACGGTCCGCCACTCGGCCGCCCGTCGCTGCGCTTCCAACGGACGTGACGACGCGGATCAGCCGTGGCGCCGCGTGCCGCAACCCCGACGATCGACAGATTCAGATAGAGAGCGTTAACAATGCCACTCGTGACCTTTTCAAGCCCAGATTACAAAGACAAGACCGTGTATGCCGTGGCGGGAAGCCACACCGAGACCATCCTCAAGCTGGCTAAAGAGTACAAGGTGCCATTGCACCACGACTGCCAGGACGGAGAGTGCGGCAACTGTCTGGTGCGTGTGACCAGCGTCGACCGCAAGGGCCGTATGAGCGGCTTCCTGACCGACAAGGAGCGCAGTGTGCTGGTGGAGCTGGGCAAGCTGACCAAAGACGACATCGATCGGATCGCGGTCGACGATATGCCGAGCGAATGGCGTCTGGCTTGCCAGATGATCGTGCGCGACGAAGACATCCTCGTGGAGTACTGAGGTCATGTCGGCCCTCGCTCTCGACTCGGAACAGGATGCCGGCCGCATCTATGCCCGCCTCATGGTGAGGGCAGTCGGGGCCGGCAACGATCAAGCCTTTGCGAGTATGATCGCGACCCGTGCCGCGGGCGGCGGAGCCATGCCGCCCTGGCTCGGGCTTGATCCGGCCGCATTCCATTGCCTGATGCGCCATCATTTTCCGGGCGCGCTCTGGCACGACCTCTCCGCCGCATGGGACGGACCGTCGGTCCTGGCTGCGGTCCGTGACGAGGAGCGCGGGGAGTTGGTCCGGCTGATGCTCATGCACAAAGCCGGGGACTCGCCATCCGAGGTCTGGATGGCCCATGTGGTCGCCGCGGGCTGTCTGGCGAGCGATCATCTGTGGGAGGATCTCGGGCTCTGGAATCGGGGCGATCTGACCGCGCTGATGCGTCGGAATTTCCCCTCGTTGGCCGGTCGTAACGTCAACGATATGAAATGGAAACGGTTTCTCTACAAACAGCTTTGCGAGGCGGAAGGGATCTACACCTGCAGGGCACCTTCGTGTGAGGTTTGCACCGACTATCATGCTTGTTTCGGACCTGAGCGCTGATCTCTTCGCGGGGCAATCCACCACGAGGAGTCTTTACGATCGGGCTGTCGGAGCCTACCTGGGTCTTGCGGTCGGAGATGCCCTGGGCGCAACCGTCGAGTTCATGACTCCGCGCGAGATCCGGGAGGTTCACGGTGAGCATCGCAACCTGATCGGCGGCGGTTGGTTGAGGTTGCGCAAGGGGCGGGTCACCGACGACACCGAGATGAGCCTGGCACTCGGGGCGAGCATTCTGGCGGCTGGCGGCATCGATGCCCCCCAGATCGCCGAGGCATTCAGCGCCTGGATGCGCACCAAGCCGGTCGACATCGGGCACACGGTGCGTCGCGGGATCAGTCAATACCGGCTCACGGGCGTCTGCGAGGTCCCCGAGAACGCGCATGATGCCGGCAACGGGGCCTGTATGCGCTGCCTGCCGATCGCGCTCTATACCCTGGGCGCGACCCCTGAGGTTGTTGCCGAGGCCAACCGCATCCAGTCCCACGTCACCCATCACAGCCGCCTTGCCGATGCCGGCACCTTGACCGTCATCCGGATGGTCCAGGCCGCCCTGCTCGGACGTCATAAATGTGATCTGAGAGCATTGGCGGAGGATCTGGTTGCGGCCGAGCCGCTCTACCGTTTCGATCGTCGTCGCATGGAGAATCCCGGCGGATATCTTGTCGAGACCCTGCGCGCGGTCTTCCAATCGCTGTTCGCGACCGACAGCTTCGAGACGGCGCTGGTGGACGTGGTCAATCGTGGTGGGGATGCCGACACGACGGGGGCGATCCTCGGCATGATCGCCGGTGCGCTCTATGGTGTGGACGCCATCCCGCGACGCTGGCTTAGTGTCCTGGAGAAGGCCACCGCCCAGGCGTGCTTGGATCAGGCCGGTGCCTTGCTGCGGGCCTCATGCCACCAGAGCGTCGGCGTCTGAGCCGACAGCATGGTGCTGATCTCCCCATCAAGCGGATAAAACCGAATTATTCGATGCGCTTGTTCGAAGGGTTAACCGATTGCGACGTAAATCCTGAGCAATATACTGCGACATAGAGGGTCGACGTCTCGGCCCATGTGAACAGGCAGCCGTGCTCATGACCGCGTTCCAACTCCATAGCATCGAAACCGCTCCGGATTCTTCACGCGCCATCCTCGCCGAGATGCAGGGTCAGGGCGGCAAACTCCCCAATCTTCTGCGAACGCTTGCGGAATCTCCGGTGGCGCTGACGGCGTACCGACAACTCGCCACCCTGCTGGCCAACTCAAGCCTGACACCGATCGAGCAGCAGGTGGTGTATGTCACCGCAGCGCACGCCAACCAGTGTCACTACTGCACCATCCCGAACCCAATGCTCGGAGACGCTGCCGAGGCCGAAGACATCGCCGCTGCAATCCGTCACGGCCATCGTCTCGTCAATCCCCGCCTTCAGGCGCTACGCAAGTTCACGGCAGCCATGACCGAGAACCGGGGCTGGGTGCCGGAGGGCGAAGTCGAATTGTTCTTAGGTGCCGGATTGACGCGAGAGAATCTGCTCGAAGTCGTCACCGGAATCGCCCTCGTCACCTTGAGCAGCTACGCGAATCACGTGACCGCAACGCCGGTCGATCATCTGGCGGCCTGATGTCCGACAGGCCGTAGCCAAGCGAACACACCGATGTACCATGCCCTTGAGCCGGCCTAGCCGGCTCTGCCTTCAATGTCGCCGATCAGTCTGTGGTGTCCTCCAGGCGCCTCTTCGCACCGACCCGGTTAGGGAGGAGGAACAGATAAATCGTATCGCCGTCCAGGACGCAGAGCCAACGAAAGTGCTCTGGTGAGCAGGGAGCTCCCCACCGGATGCCGAAACCCGCGGCGTCGCAATCCCCGAACCGAGCGGATCGATCGATCTGCCGAGACCAAGGCCCGATCTTCAGGCTATCCTTGGCCACTGTTCCCGTCGGCTATTTCCGTGTCCAGACCGGCCCTGACCGACGCCGATTCATGCCAAACCGATCCGATTCGACCACAGTGCATGTCATGCCGGACGCGGTTTAAGCGGGAGTGACTCTTGGATATCGCCGAACTGCTTGCCTTCAGCGTTAAGAACAACGCATCGGACCTGCATCTGTCGGCCGGTTTGCCGCCGATGATCCGTGTCGACGGCGACATGCGCCGAATCAATGTCGCGCCGCTCGAGCACCATGCGGTGCATTCGCTTGTTTACGACATCATGAACGACAAGCAGCGCAAGGATTACGAAGAGTTCCTTGAGACCGACTTCTCTTTCGAGATCCCGGGTCTGGCGCGATTTCGTGTCAACGCCTTCAATCAGAAGCGCGGCGCGGGCGCAGTCTTCCGGACCATCCCGTCCAAAGTGTTGTCGCTCGAAGATCTGAACGCTCCGGAGAGTTTCAAGGACATCGTCAGTGTTCCGCGCGGTCTCATCCTGGTGACGGGGCCGACCGGCTCGGGTAAATCCACGACCCTCGCCGCCATGGTCGACTATCTCAACGAGACCGAGTACGCGCACATCCTCACCATCGAGGACCCGATCGAGTTCGTCCATACCAGCAAGAAATGTCTGGTCAACCAGCGCGAGGTCCATCGCGACACGCTCGGCTTCAGCGAGGCGTTGCGCTCCGCGTTGCGTCAGGATCCGGACATCATCCTGGTCGGCGAGATGCGCGATCTGGAAACCATTCGTCTGGCGATGACCGCGGCCGAGACCGGTCATCTGGTCTTCGGGACCTTGCACACAACCTCGGCTGCCAAGACGATCGACCGCATCATCGATGTCTTCCCCGCGGCGGAGAAGGAGATGATTCGGGCCATGCTCTCCGAATCACTGCGATCGGTTATCGCGCAGACCCTTTTGAAACGCATCGGCGGAGGGCGGGTCGCCGCGCACGAGATCATGATCGGCACACCCGCCATCCGCAATCTGATCCGCGAGGGCAAAGTCGCCCAGATGTATTCGGCGATCCAGACCGGCCAAGCGTATGGCATGCAGACTCTGGATCAGCGGCTTAAGGAGCTGGTCAAGGAAGGGTTGATCTCCAACAAGGACGCGCGCATGAAGGCCCAGAACAAGGACGGGTTTGTCTGAGAAGCACATCATGAACAAATTGAACGAGACTGGTCATCTCACGCTTCCGACTGCCCGCGAGGACGCCGAGCGGGCCGCCGAGACACTTGTGACGCCCCAAACCCAATCGGCGGCCTACCGACTTGCCTACACGGACGTCGACTTCCTGTTGCGCGACGAGGCGCGGCCGGTTCGCTTGCAGCTTGAGCTTTTAAAGCCGGAACTGGAGCTCCAGGATCAGCGTGTGGAATCGACCATCGTCGTCTTCGGCAGTGCGCGGATTCCGGATCCAGAGGTTGCAGCCCTTCGGCTGATGGGTGCCGACGCGGACTTGACTGACGATCCGTTCAACGCGGCCGCTCAGACGGCCGTGGCGCACGCGCGTCGTGCCCTTGATCGCTCCCGTTACTACGAGGAGGCGCGGCGCTTTGGCCGGATCGTCTCGGAGCAGGAGCAGGATGAGCAATCACGCGGCTTCGTCATCGTGACGGGCGGCGGGCCAGGGATCATGGAGGCAGCCAATCGCGGCGCTGCCGATGCCGATGCGATCTCAGTTGGTCTGAACATCACGCTGCCGCACGAGCAGGCGCCGAATCGCTACATCACGCCGGAGTTGTCGTTCCAGTTTCACTATTTCGCACTGCGCAAGATGCACTTCCTGATGCGCGCGAAAGCCCTTGTCGTCTTTCCCGGCGGTTTCGGGACGTTCGACGAGCTGTTCGAAACGCTCTGCCTGATTCAGACCGGGAAGATCCGGCCGATGCCTGTCATGCTCTTCGGCCGGGCCTTCTGGGAACGCGTCATCGATTTTGCGGCACTGGTCGATGAAGGCGTGGTCAGTCGCGCCGATCTGGAACTCTTCACCTTTGTCGAAACGGCGGAGGACGCCTGGGCGCGTATCAGGGCGCACTACTCCGAGCCGGGCAGCTCATGTTGATCCGATCGGTTACTCCCAGGGAAAGTGCGGCAGTCCGAAGAATGCGTGCCTGATGCTATCCGTCCATCCCTGCGTCAGGCTTTCCAGTTCCGGTGAGCGCTCGTCCAGACGCAGTCGCTGTATCGGGGCCCCGGCATTGCTCGGGCAGATCGCGACCTCGAAGGGCGGGCCGACGGTCAGGTTGGAGCGCGCAGTGCCGACGAGCGAGACCAGACAAAGGCGTGCGCCGTCGTTGAGCGAGAGGCCGGGATTGACGATGTGATCCAGGATTGGCTTGCCGTACTTGCTCTCGCCGATCTGCAGAAAGGGTGTCTCGGGTGTGGCCGCGATGCTGTTGCCTTGCGAGTAGATCAGAAAGAGTCCGTGGGGTTGGCCGGCGATCTGCCCGCCCAGGATGAAGCTCGCCTCCACGCTTGCGCCGATCTGGCGCAGCGCGGGGCCGTGCTCATTCTGAACGGCCAGGTTAACCTGACCGACATAGTTGGCCGCCTCGAACAAATAGTCCACGTTTGCCAGCGTGACGGCCGGTGGCGCGTCGGTCTGGCCCGGATTCGCCGCCTGATCCAGGTCGCGACGGATCCGGTTCAGCACCTCCTGCGTGGTGGCCAGGTTGCCCGCCGCCAGCAGGACGAACAGGCGGTCCGGCGCCGGCTGAAAGACATGCAGCTTGCTGTAGGATGAAATGTAGTCGACACCAGCATTGGTGCGGGAGTCGGATGCCAGGACGAGGCCCTGGTCAAGGCACAGTCCAACGCAATAAGTCATTTGGTAAAGCCTCCGCTGGGTTAAACGCGCGATCAACTGTGAGCTGGTCGATGCTGACGGGTCCGAAACTCCGGCCATGAGCGGGCCGGGCCAACGCAGGCGTGAGGATCAAGGCTCATCCGAATCACGTCAAGCGCCTTCGTCGGCTGTACAGAGGATTGTCATGCCGACGACCTCCCACTGACAATCGCGCACAACCTTCAACCATTTCGGGGAGATCTACGTGGAAGAACGCAACGTCGACGTCGCCATCATCGGCTCGGGCACCGCTGGTTTGAACGCCATGGGTCGGGTGCGCCGGGCCGGCAAGACCTTTGTGCTGATCAATGGAGGCGAGCCCGGAACGACCTGTGCGCGAGTCGGCTGTATGCCTTCCAAGGCCATGATTCAGATCGCCGAGGACTACCATCGGCGGACTCATCTGGGGAAATACGGCATCGACGGGCACGCGGAGCTGACCTTGGATATCCCGGAGGCGCTGGAGCACGTGCAGGATCTGCGCGACACCTTCGTGGATCGCGTCCTGGGCAGCAGCACCGACGATATGCCGGAGGATCTCTTCATCCAGGACTATGCGCGGCTCATCGCGCCGACGCTCCTGGAGGTCGCCGGTCAGCGGATCCGCGCCAAGGCTGTCGTCATCGCCACCGGGTCGCGTCCACTGGTGCCCGAAGCCTGGCGCCAGTTCGGCGACCGTGTCATCACCACCGACGATATCTTCGAGCTGGAGGATTTACCCGTCACCATGGCGGTGATCGGTCTGGGGACCATCGGACTGGAGCTTGGCCAAAGCCTGTCTCGGTTGGGTGTGCGGATCACCGGGTTCGACCAGGCGACGCAGATCGCCGGGATCCAGGATCCGGAGGTCAATCAGTCCGCGATCGATCTGCTCGGCAAGGAATTCCCCATCCACCTTGGCGCCGCGGCCGAGATCACCGCCGAGGGCGATCAACTGCGCGTCACCGCCGGTGAGCAGACTGTCCTCGTCGATAAGGTGCTGTGCAGCATCGGACGCGTGCCGAACGTCGCCGGACTCGGGCTGGAGCACCTCGGCGTGCCCCTGGATCGGCGCGGCATCCCGTCATTCGATCCCAACAGCATGCAGGTCGGCGATCTGCCCGTCTTTATCGCAGGCGACGTCTCGGGTTATCGCCCGATCCTTCACGAGGCCGGCGACGAGGGCAAGATTGCGGGCTACAATGCCGCGCGACTCGCCGACAACGCCGATCCGGTGCGCTTTCAGCGTAAGGTTCCGCTCTTCATCAACTTCTGCGACCCCAACATTTGCGCCATCGGAACACGCTGGAGCGCGTTGGATCCGCAGACCACGGCCGTCGGTCAGATCAAGTTCGCCCCGGTTGGACGGGCGCTGATCATGGGCAAGAACAAGGGCGTCCTGCGCGTCTACGCCGACAAGGCGACCGGGTGCATCCTCGGCAGCGAGATGATCGGACCCAAAGGCGAGAACCTCGCCCACCTGCTCTGCTGGGCGATCGAGCAGGGCCTGACCGTCGGTCAGCTCCTGCGCATGCCGTTTTATCACCCGGTGATCGAAGAGGCGTTACAGGCCGCGCTCTACGACCTCTATGCCAAGGTCGATACCAAGAACAGCGGCGATATCACCGAGCTGGAGCCCTTGCCGGAATGACAGGGCAGCAGTTGGGTGCCCCGACCTTCCTTGTCCTTGACCGTTTCCGCTGCCGGGTTGAACCCGATGCGATTTAGCTAGCCCCCGCTGACCGGCAGCGCTTGTAGTTGGGGTGGAACCCTTGGATCTTGGCCGGTTTGACGTTGCGCGGAGCGGTTTGGTCGGGGCGGACCGCCTCGACGCTGGTGGCCATCGCCATGATCAGCGCGATCAGGAAGCCCGTGCCCGGTGCGGCGAGCAGCAGGCGCACCAGGGTGTGCTTCATCTTCGACAGGGCGTTGGCGAAGTTGACGCGGTAGGCGCGGCGGCGGGCCTGATCGAGACGATCGGCGACGGCTTGAGCAACCCAGGCGAGCATCGCGGTGAGGTTCAGCGCAACCAGCTTGGCGTAGAGATCCTGGCGCACGACTTGGGCGCCGAGACCGGAGACATTCTCGATCTCCAGGCGGCACTTTTCGCGTTTGTCATTCTCCTCGATGCCCCAGCGCAGAGGGTAGAGCGCCTTGAAGTGATGGGTCGGCCAGCGTGTTTCATCGAGCAGCGTCGTCGCCAACACCTCGATCTCGCCGCTCTTGAGGACGACCCGCACGAGGCGGATCTGCAGCGGTGTGCTCGGCAGTCCATCGTCCTCGCAGTGGCGACGGGCCTCGCCGCGGGCGGTAAAGGTCACCACCGCACTGGCCACCCCGGAGGCGACGAACGCCTCGACCTCCTTGGAGAATCCCAAGGGCATGCGCATGCAGAAGGCCCGCTGTTCGAGTTCATGCAACGTAAACAGCCAGAACGCCGGGTAACCGCGATCGTCGAGCAGCAGATCCTGTGCATCGGTCGCGGCGAGATGCTCCCCGGCGAGCACGCGTTCGCCCACGCTCGTGCCCACAATATCGGCATCGACGACGATGCCGTTGAGCACATCGTACAGGCGCGACAGCCGCGCCAAGGGGATCGTCGAGCCGCTGGGCGGAGGACCGAGTTCGGCGATGACATCCGCCGTGGCCGGCAAGCGCAGCGTGGAGCCATCGACCCCGAGCAGTCGCCAGCCGTGCCGGCGCTTGGCCGCGAACCGCGTGTAAAAGTCCCTCACCGCGCGCTCGCTCAGGGCCAGCACCGCCAGCGGATCGAGCTTGCGACGGGCTTGGCAGAGGGCCGATGCCGTGACGCCCTACAGCCGCTCGCCGTCGCTCAACAGGTTCGCAAACTGATCGAGTTCGTCCTGAAGCGTGCCTTTGCGCAGATTCAACAGCATCGACACCAGCGCCGGTAGCGGCAGTGC
>JBGSKP010000083.1:0-2169 GCA_041741175.1 Thiocapsa sp.
CGTGATGCAGTCGCAGGTCGCCGGCGCCCGTGGCATAGTCCAGCGCGACGCGCCCGCGCAGAATCACCAGAACGGCGTCGACGGCGACACCGGCGTGAATCAAGCGGGTGCCCGCCGGAACCAGCAAACGGGGACGCGGGCCCAGCACGCGCTCGATCCCGGCGAGCAATTGAGCGGTGACGTCCCGGGTGTCGAGTTCCAACAGACGCAGCAGATCGCTCTCGGGCTGCGCGACGGGTCGACCGTCGGTTGCCGCCCATTGCGGTGTCCGCGGATCGCTCGGTCGCCGCGCGCTCAGCCAACGCATCACCTGGGTTTGGACCTGCCAGGCGAGACTGTCCGGCGTCCAGGGAACCGTGATGACGGCATGGAGCCGGTTCCGATCCAGAGCCCGGGACAGATCCTCATGCTGCGCCTGATCGGTCAGCAGGAGCACCCGCGCGGCGAGGAGAACCGGATCCTCGTCCAACGTTGCGATGAGCCGGTCAACTTCCCCTGGCGCTGCCGTGACAACGATCAGGGGTAAGATCCAGTCCGGGCGTGTGTGAACCAAAACCTTCGCCGCCGTGGCATCCGCGGCACAAGCGACCTGCGCGATTCCGCCCAGTCCGCTGCCGAGCTCCTCCATCACGCGCCCTGCCAAAGGCTCGGGAGCCACCACCAGGACGCAGAGCGGGTCGAGCCGATCGGCCCGGTCCGAGACGGCAGCGTTTCGCGACCCCTGCGCCCGATTGCCGATACCGGTCATAGCAGACCCAGGGCACCCCAAAGCGTCGGCATCACGAGTGCCAGCAAGAGTGCGCCGAAGCCGCCGATAACGACCCCGCTGATCATCATCTCCAGGGTCGAAACCTCCCCGGTCGCATAGGCGATCGCGTTGGGCGGGGTGGAGATCGGCAAGGCCATGCCCAGAGCACAGGCGAGTGCGACCATCACGCCGACGGCGGTCGGATCGATCGGCAGCCCGATTGCGAGACTCAGGGTCAGGGGCACCAGCAGGTTCGCTGCTGCCGAGTGCGAGATAACAGTCGAGAGCCCGATCGAGATGCCCACCAGCAACAGCATCAATAGCGTCAGCGGCAATGCCTCCCAGGCCACCAATCCGATCAACCAGACATCCAGGCCACTCTTACCGATACCCGTCCCCAGTGCGATCCCTCCGGCCACGAGCCAGAGTACCGGCCATTGCAGTCGCTTGATGTCGTCGGCACCCATCACCTGGGTTGCGAGCAACGCGACCACCGGAAGAAAACCGACGGTGGAGGAGGAGATGCCGTGTAAAGGCTCGGTCAACCAGAGCAGGACAGTGGCGCCGGCGATCACATAGAAGAGCAGTGCCGCGGGCGAACGATCGAGATCGGCCGACAGCTCAAGCCGCAACGGGGCGTCGGCGGCGATGTAGCGACGCGACAAGAACCACCAGGCAAACAGCAGAACCACCAGCATGAGCGGGACCGCCAGGAGCATCCAGCCGATGAACGATATCCCTTGACCCTGCGCCTGGAGCGCCGCCAGCGCAATGGCGTTGGGCGGCGAGCCTACCGGCGTGCCGATCCCGCCGACATTGGCTGCGATCGGAATGGCCAGGGCGACACCGGCGCGCGCCGGTCCGCTCGGCAGGGCGGCGAGGATCGGGATAACCACCGCAAACATGGTCGCCGTGGTGGCCGTATTGGAGACGAACATCGAGAGCAATGCCGTGATCGCCATGAGCCCAAGCAGCGACAGCCGGGCATTGCCTGCAAAGGGTCGCAGCATCACAGCCGCGAGACTGCGATCCAGCCCGAATTTGTGTGCCCCGTCCGCGATCAGAAAGCCACCCAGAAAGAGGATGATCACCGGATTGGCCAGGGCCGCAAAATAGCTTGCCGCGGGCGGCAGGGTCCCGGCGCCTCCGACCAGCGCCTGATCGGAGAGCATCAGCACCTCAAGCAGGATCACCAGCACCGCCGTGGCATACAGCGGGATGGCCTCGGTCACCCAGAGCAGGATCGCGAGCAGGAAGATCGCGAGCATCCGGCCCCCGGCCGGCCCCAGGCCCGGCAGGTCGAATATGAGTGGAATGGCAAAGGCGATCAAGCCCAGCAGCAGCCCGAGGCGCTGCACGGGGGTGGGGCGCGGCAAACTGACGCGCGGTCGCGCGGTCGCGGTCGACATGAGGCGGCGGTC
>JBGSKP010000084.1:0-14913 GCA_041741175.1 Thiocapsa sp.
CGCGGGCGGCTGGGCAACGCGGGAGGGTGATGGCGGCTACCGGTTTCGCCCGCTCGACGAGCGCGAGTCCGAACGCAGGGTGCAGGAAAGAGGGTGGCGTCCGCTCGCGCCGGACTCCGGATTACCCGCGACGCGCGAGCCGGGGCAGCCTGGGCAAGGAGGCTTAATCGACGCCCTGACGCCGCCGGCCCGCATCTACGGCTTCGAGCCTAATCCTTGGCCGTAAGATCGCAGCGACGCCGTGGTGTGCAGCGACGGTATAACATCCGAGTGTTTTGGATGGATCGTCGCCGGGTGCCACGGCGCCTGAGCTGGCCTTGGTTCGATAGACCGATCACCGATCACCGATCAACAGGAGGATAAAAAAGATGAGAAGGCAATCGCTGGTTCTAACGGGCATCGCACTCGCCTCCATCTTGGCGTCGAGCGCTCAGGCGGAGATCGCCGGTGTGCAGTTTTCCGCCGATATGGTTAGCCGTGCCCCCGATGGGCGGGAGGAAACGGTCAAGATGTATGTCGGCGATGGACAGATGCGTAAGGAGATGTCGCAGCAGGATCGAGAGGTCGTGCAGATCATCGATCAGAACCGGGGTCTGTCCTGGGTTCTCTTTCCCGCACAGCAAACCTATCTGGAGCAGGCCGCGCCGGCGGGTGCGGGCGACTCTGCCGTGCCGCCCGCCGCGCCGTCTGCCGAGTCCGATCCCTGTGCCGGAATGCCCGGCCTGACCTGTCAGCGTGTCGGCGAGGAGACTGTCGGCGGGCGCACGGCGGTGAAATGGGAGATGGTCATGACGCACGAGGGACAGAGCATGCAGGGCACCCTCTGGATCGATGCCGAGCGCGCGATCCCGCTGAAACATCAGATGTCCAATGGCGAGAACATGGAGCTTCTGATGGTCGGCACCGACAGGATCGATGGCCGTCAGGTCGAGAAGTGGGAGATGACCACAACCGCGCCGAATCAACAGCCGACGCGGATTCTCCAATGGTACGACCCGGAGCTGAAGCTCTCGGTGCGCGAGGAGTTTCCCGGTGGAGGCGTGCGCGAGCTCAAATCTATTCGCATCGGCGACCAGCCCGACCACCTGTTCGCGGTGCCCGCCGGTTATACCCGGGTCGAGATGTCCCAATCGCAGCAACCGCAACAGTAGATCCTCGACGCCTGACCGGGGAGACCGGCTCGGCCGCGCGCCCCCGGTCCCCCGTTTTCCCCTGGGTCCGCAGCACAGGAAGTCGGAAATACGGCATGATCACGATCATCGGCAGTCTTAAAGGTGGTTCGGGAAAGAGCACGCTGACCTTCAATCTTGGGGTTTGGCTGGCCATGGCAGGCACGAAGGTCCAGCTCATCGACGCGGATCCCCAGGCGACCCTGAGCGATGTGATCGACGTGCGTAGGGAAGAGGGCTTTGATCCGGCGTTGATGGCGTTGGACAAACGCGGACTCGCGACCGAGAAACTCCAGTCGGCCGATGAGACCCTGATCGATGTCGGGACCTCGGACATGGAGAGCCTGCGCACCGCATTGCAGCGCTGTGATCGCGTCGTCGTGCCGGTACCGCCGTCACAGGCGGACATCTGGTCGACACAACGTTTTATTCAGTTGATCGCCGCCGTGGAGCGTGCAAAACCGCCCGAGATCATCGGCTTCATTAATCGCGGCGACACGCATCATGCGGTGCGCGAGACCAACGAGGCGGCGGCGGCGCTGGTGTCGCTCCCCGGCATTCGCTTCATCAAGCCCAGACTCTCGCAGCGCACGGTGTTCCGCCGATCCTTCAGCGAAGGCCTGGCGGTGTTTGAGCTGGAATCGCGCGGTAAAGCAGCACGAGAGTTTTTCGGCCTGGCCGCAGTGCTCTATCCCAACCTGGTGAGTTAGCCCGCGTTAGTCGCCGCGCCCGGCCTGTTCCGGCGCGCGTTAGGAACCGGCCCATCCCGATCCGGTCTGACTGATTCGAGGCGGACGACTTGTCGCGTACCGTAGTTCTGTTAAGCTCCAAAGTGCGCGTGCAACCATATGTTTTTTATCACTGATCACGAATCGGCCTGAATGCTTATGCCGCAGAACGATATTCCGAGAGGCGATGCCGCATCGGACGCAAAAGGATCCCTGGAGCCATCCGAGAGCGAGGCATTGGCCGCGGGTGTCACTGAAACACAGCTGCATGCCTTCGCAATCGAGCGCCTGTCGCAGGCCTTCGAGACCAGTGCAAAGCGTTGGGAGTTGATTGTTTATCCAAGCCTGTTCGCGTTTATCATTCTCGCGGCCTATGGATTTTATCTCGTCTTCAGCCTCGCCAAGGATGTTCACTATCTCGCTATCAGCGTGGACACCAATATGACGGTGATCGCGAGCAACATTCAGTCGATGTCCGACAACATGGGGCAAATGAGTGCGAATGTCCGAACCATGGCCGTGAGTGTGGACTCCATGGCGCGGGATGTGAACACACTCGAGCCTATGTTGACCAGCATTCAGACCATGGACCGCTCGATGCAGAACATGACCATGTCGACCTCCTCCATGCGCAACGACATGGCGGGCATGAACCAAAGCATCGGCCGCCCGATGCAGTTCATGAACTGGTTCATGCCCTGGTGAGCGATCGTCTGAGCCATCATCTCAGCCGTCACCGAATCCATGCGACTGATCATTGCCATTTCGTCGCGTGCTCTATTCGATCTCACTGAGTCTCACCAGGTATTCGAGACGCAAGGGGTCGCTGCCTATCGCGATTATCAAGTCGCGCATGAGAACGACATCCTGGCACCCGGCGTCGCCTTCGCACTGGCGACCAAGCTGATGAGCCTCAATGCCACACTCGGTGATCGCGGGCGCGTCGAGGTCATTCTCGTCTCGCGCAACAGCTCCGACACCGGGTTGCGGATTCTCACCTCCGCGCACCATCACGGCCTGGATATCACCCGCGCTGCATTCACCAGCGGGGCCAGCCCCTATCGTTATCTGGCCGCATTCGGTGCACACCTGTTCCTGTCGGCCGATCCGCGTGACGTGCGGCTCGCCTTGCGTGCCGGCTGCGCGGCCGCCACCGTCCTGCCGGCGACGGTTCCGACCGATGCCGAGCACGATGAGAAGGTCCGTATCGCATTCGACGGTGATGCCGTGTTGTTCTCCGACGATGCAGAGCAGCTCTATCGGCGCGAGGGCCTCGATGTCTTTAATGCAAGCGAGTTTGCAGCAGCCCATGAGCCGCTGCCCGGTGGGCCCTTTAAAGGTCTGCTGGTTGCCATCCATCAACTCCAGGCGCTCTTCACACCGGAGGACGCCCCGCTGCGCACCGCACTGGTGACCTCGCGCGGCGCCCCGTCGCATGAGCGCGTCATCCGGACCCTGCGCGCATGGGGAATCCGGATCGACGAGGCGCTGTTTCTCGGCGGGCTCGATAAGGGCGATTTCCTGGCGGCATTCGATGCGGACATCTTTTTCGACGATCAGCGGGTGCACTGTGACGCAGCCAGCCGACACGTCGCGACCGGGCATGTCCCGCATGGCGTGGCCAATCCGGAGTGACTCGGAGTGACCCCGGATCGAAGGTTCCGGAATTAAACGTTCAGGGCACGATGCTGAGTGTGGGCGAGGGACGTTGCAGGAAATTACCCTGGACATAATCCACGCCGGCCGTCCAGAGCACGGTGAGTGCGCGCGCATCCTCGACGCCGGTCACGACACTCTTCACGTTCAGTTGGCGCGCGAGCTTAGCGAGCTCCAGGAGACGCTGTTGTTTAGCCGGATCATCGGCTAATCCTTTGGCGTAGCTCGGTGTGAAGACAACGAAGTCGACCGTAAGCGCCTTGAGGATCATCTCCGAGCGTTGGTTGGCACCGAATCGGTTGATGGCCACCCGACATTTGATCTGTTTCATGGCATCGACCAGCTTGATCAGGCTTGCCAGGTTGTCGGAAATCAGATCCTCCTGAAACTGAAACGTCAGCCAATTGCCGCGAACATCGAGCTCGTGCAAGGTATCGCAGATGTGGACGATGATGCTCGGGTTACGAAAGGTATCTTCCGCCAGGTTGATGAAGAATCGCAGCTTGTGTCCGGACTGGCGTTGCTCGCTGAGGACCTGAACGGCCTTGCGAATGGCCCATTTGTCGACCGTTTCGATGAGACCGCGACGGATCGCCGCCCCGATGAAATCCTTCGCCTCGAGCAGCTCGCCTTCGTCGTCGAGCAGACGGACGAACACGCTGTAGTTTTCCCGGGTGTCACCCATCAGGCTGATAATGGGTTGATAGACCAGCTTCAATTGCTCGGTGTCGATCGCCGCCGCAATCTTATCCGCGACATTGGATTCATCCTGTACGGCATCCTGCTTGGCTCGCGCTGCCAGTGATGTCGGCGTTTGCATTCCGCCGATCCATTCCGAATGCGAGGCGTCGCGATACACGCAGAGTCGGTGTGCGGCGTTGAGGATATCCTCGGCATTTGGCGCGCGGCCCTTGACCAGATAGTGGCCGATCTCGCAGTCGGGCTCCCCGCTGTTCCCCAATGCTCCATATTCGGGGAAACGCGCGCGGGCGCGGATGTGCTCGGCGAGATTCTGCGCCGTCGTTTCATCCATCGCATCCAGGAGCATGACGAAGCCGTCATCGCTTGCCCGAGCCAGCAGGTGCGGCGGCTCCAAGAGCGACGACAGCACCGATCCGAAGCTGTCGAACAGCTCCAGAGCATGGGTCAGGCCGAGGTCACGCAGCAACCCGGCGTGGCGTCTGACCTGAATAAAAAAAACCGCGAAGGGCACCGAAACCGCTCGGTTCGCACCGAGTCGCGCATCGATTTCGGCGAACAGCATGGCGCGGCCGGCCGCGCCGATGCTCAGCGCATCGCCCAGATCGATGCCCGCAGCACCCGTCATCGCCGCGGGGCTGCGCCCGTTCAACTCGGCCGTGCGTTGCTCGCATTGCTGGAGCCGCACGATCAGCTCACGCGTCTGTCGGCGTTGTCGAAGATCCGCTATCTCGCGCTGGATTCGCCACGCGAGCTGCTCTTGCGCATCGGCGCACAGCAGGTCGCGGGCGCCGAATTGTCTGGCTCTGGCCACGTCCTCCAGCGTTGGCGCATCGCCCACGATCATGATCAGCGGAATTTCGGCGGCGTGTTTGCTGCGCTCCGCCATCGCCGCATCCATCGCCGGATCGACCGGCTGGCTCCACCACAGGATGATATCGAATGCGCGGCGCGAGAGCAGGTCGTTCAAGCGATCGGGGCGCGAGGTGACGAGCGCGCGAGCCGCCAGTCCGGTCGCGCGCAACCGCTCGACGACGCGCTCGGCGGCGACCGTATCAGGCGTGAGTTGGAGCAGGGTAAGCAATGGCGGTTGCGCGGGCATCATTCGGCCTGGTGCGGTATCCACGAATCGTCGGAGTCGTCATGTCGCACCAATTATCTGCTTTCCCGGCCGCCTAGGGAAACCTTCCCCATCACGGAGCGACGGATGGGCGAGGAGAACAATCGCTCAAGGGGCTTTTTGAGGTCGCACCCGGCACCTCGCGGACCAGGCGTGGAACCAAGTATCCGGGAAGGCGACGCCGCAGGGCGTGCTCCAGTTCAAGTGCTGCATCATCGGCGACGGCGAAATGCGCGGCGCCCTGAACCGGGTCGAGCTGATGCAGGTAATAGGGCAGGGCGCCGCACTCGAAGAGGCGCTCACTCAATGCCGCGAGGACGCACGCCGAGTCGTTCACGCCGCGCAGCAGGACACTCTGGTTCAGAATCGACAGACCCGCTCGCTTCAGTCGCTGGAGCGCGGCCGCAGCGGCGCTTCCGAGCTCGTTCGGATGATTGGCATGCACGACAGCCAGGATCGCAGGCCCCGGGCGTGCCAGGATTCGGCACAGCCCCTCCGTGATGCGTGACGGGAGCACCAGCGGCAGACGGGTGTGAAGTCTGATGCGCCTGATGTGCGCGATCCCGGCGAGGTCCCCAAGCAGCGCGTCGAGCCGATCATCGTTCAGCATCAGGGGGTCGCCCCCGCTTAAGATGAGTTCGTGGATGCCTGTGTCAGCGCTGATCAGGGTCAGTGCAGCGGCTGTCCTGTCCAGGGCGGGACTCAGTGCGCCGTAGGGAAAGTGACGACGAAAACAATAACGGCAATGCACCGCGCACGCCCCGGTCACGACCAGAAGGGCGCGCCCGGTATATTTCTGCAACAGACCCGCGCCGCGATCCGCATCACTATCTCCGACCGGATCCGTGCCGAACCCGGCGACCGATAGCCGTTCCGCGCCGAGCGGCAGCACCTGTCGCAGCAGCGGATCCTGCGCGTCCCCGCGTGTCATCAAGGCTGCGAACCCGCGCGGGACCAGCATGCGAAAACCAGGCGGATCAGCATCCAGGTCGGGGATGTCCGAGCGTGTCAGACCAAGCGCGGCGAGCAGATCCTCGGCACGCACGAAGGCGTCGGCAAGATCCTGTTTCCACTCCGGGGTCTGACAAGCGGCGATGCTTCGCGGTACCATTGCGCGGTTTAGCTCCACAGCCAACGAGGATGATATGGCCTATTACAGTACCAGTGAGTTCAAGGGTGGACTCAAGATCATGTTGGACGGCGATCCTTACAACATCGTCGAGAACGAGTTCGTCAAACCGGGCAAGGGCCAGGCGTTCAACCGCGTCCGCGTTCGTAATCTGCGGACCGGTCGGGTCGTTGAAAAGACCTTTAAGTCCGGCGACACCGTCGAAGCGGCCGATGTGCATGATACCGACATGCAGTATCTGTATAACGACGGCGAAGAATGGCATTTCATGGATCCGGGCAGCTACGAGCAGATGACTGCCGATGCGAACGCCGTGGGCGATGCCGCCAAGTGGATCAAAGAAGAGGATATCTGCAAGGTGACGCTCTGGAACGGCGTCCCGCTCAGCGTTGAGGCCCCCACCTTCGTGGTCCTGGCCATTACCGAGACGGATCCCGGACTCAAGGGCGATACGTCCGGCGGTGGCGGCAAGCCGGCAACCCTGGAGACGGGTGCGGTGGTTCGCGTTCCGCTGTTCGTGCAGAGCGGCGAGCTCGTCAAGGTCGATACCCGCACCGGCGACTATGTATCGCGCGCCAAAGAGAGTTGAGTCGGCCTGCGGATCGACGCGTCGGGCGCGTCATCCGGTCACTCGCTTATCGGTTTACCATTCCTGATGGGTGACGGGGTGGATTGGCCGGCGTGCGCCTCGACCGACAGCTTGCGCGCGCGCGCGGTCATGCTCGATCGCATCCGCTCGTTTTTTGCCGCTGCCGGCGTACTGGAGGTCGAGACGCCGATTCTGTCGCGGGCCGGCGCCACCGATCCGGCACTCGCCAGTCTCTGCCTGAGCGGCGGCACCTCCAGCGCACGCTCCGCTGCCGGGCAGCGACTCTACCTGCAGACCTCGCCCGAGTTTGCAATGAAGCGTCTGCTGGCATCCGGAAGCGGTCCCATCTATCAGATCTGCAAGGTGTTCCGCGGCGGTGAGCGCGGACGTCTGCACCATCCTGAATTTACGCTTCTGGAATGGTATCGACCCGGCTGGGATGACGAACACTTGATGGACGAGGTCGCCGATCTCGTTCGCACTGTGCTGCGGCGTCCGAACACGATGCCGATGGAGCGGATTCGCTACCGGGATCTCTTTCAGGACGGTCTGAAAATCGATCCCTGGTCGGCCGCCCTGCATGATCTGCGCGAGGCGGCAATTACGGCCGGCATTCCGGATGCCGATCTCCTGGATCTAGACCGCGACGCCTGGCTCGATCTGCTGCTGACCCAGTGCCTGGAGCCCTGCCTGGGGCGCTCCGGGATGAGTTTCCTGTGCGATTATCCACCGAGCCAGGCCGCCTTGGCGCGTGTCCGTCCAGCAGGTGACTCGCCGGAAGATCAGCCCGTTGCAGAACGTTTCGAGCTCTATATCGAAGGTATCGAGCTGGCAAATGGCTTTCATGAGCTGACCGACGCCGCCGAGCAGGATGCCCGTTTCAATCATGATCTGAACGAGCGCCGCGCTCGCGGGCTGGATGCGGTTCCCGCCGACCGGCACTTGATCGCCGCGCTGGAGTCCGGCATGCCGGACTCCAGCGGGGTCGCCCTTGGGCTCGATCGCCTCTTGATGATCCACACCGGAGCGACCCACATCGACCAGGTTCTGGCCTTCCCGATCGAGCGCGCCTGAGTCCACGAACCCGCGTTTAGAGCGACCGGCCAGGTTGCCGACTGGCATCAATCGCCTAAACCGCGTCCAGAGTGAAATGCGTCATTTTTTTGTTGTGTCGAATTTCTTAATGCCTTAAACCGCGCCAGCTCCGACAGTTCTCGGAGCTGGCGTGGCCAAGTCAACAAACGACGCATACCGTACCGGGCGCGGTTTAGTCGCCAACCAACCGTTTCAATGACGCGGATTCAGTACATTCAGGGCTCTTGAAACGTGTCGGAAATAAGGTGAATCCTGAACCGCGCTGCACCAAGATCCCAGTTCACACCAATCGCGCGGCGATCCGCAACCCTGCTGTGACCTGCGAGCGTGGTTCAGTTGGCTAAGGCATCTTGGATGGCGTCCAGGTCCAGCGCCTGGAGGTACTGCTCCAGCGGAGCGGCATCGTCCAGGCCCGTTCCCTCGCCCTGGACCACCAGCCGGCTGCCGACCATCACGGTTGCTTTGTAGGTCTGGGTCCCGGCGGTGTGCTCCATCATTCCGCGCTCGCCCTTGAGCGAGTAGGTCTTCAGATCCTGGTTGGACTGCATCATGAAGGGCATTGAAATAGCCATGGTCAACATGGGCATCATCGGCGAGTCGGCCATGAGGCTCAGGGTGACTTCGGCGCCGTCGTCGCGGACATAGCGTCGGCTGAGTGTGGTGCCTGTGATCATGGCCGCGATACCGCCGGACTGAGATTGCGCCTCATCGGCGTTCCAGCCGTCCAGCGGGGCCGGGAACAGCTTCAGAAGCCCGGCCGTGATCTGCTCCTGGATCTTGGCGACGGCAAAATTCAACGTCTCGATGGACTTTCTCAGCTCGCCGGCCGCGTACTGTTGCCTCCCGGTGTCGAGCTGATCCGTCACCTCGTCCGCGGCGGCCATCGTCAGTGGCAGGCCCAGACCGGCCGCCAGGACCAGGTTGCCGATGGTTGTCGTCATGCGTGCCATGTCGTTCCCCTCGCGTCGATGATTGTGTGATTGAGCTGCGCTGCCGGTGGCGCGTGTCTTCAGTACCCGGCGACGGCACCCTCGACAGAGAGGCTCTTGTGACAGGCTCCCGGCTCGGTGCGCTCGGCGTCCATCTCCTCGAAGGCCAAACCGAGACGTGCGAAGAGCGCGCGATCGCGGTCCGCTTCGGCATTGGGCGTCGTCAGCAAGCGTTCGCCGTAAAAGATCGAGTTGGCCCCGGCGAGGAAACAGAGTGCCTGAAGCTCGTCGCTCATCTCGCTCCGCCCGGCCGACAGGCGCACATAGGAGGCCGGCATCAGGATACGGGCGGCGGCGATCACCCGCACGAATTCGAACGGATCCAGTGTCTCGCTGCCCTGCAGCGGCGTACCCTCGACCCTCACAAGCAGATTGATCGGCACGGATTCAGGATGCGCCGGCAGGTTGGCGAGCTGGCACAGCATGGATGCGCGGTCGCGTCGCGATTCGCCCATGCCGAGTATACCGCCGCTGCAGGTCTTTAGGCCCACGGTGCGAAGGTGTTCCAGCGTGTCCAGGCGATCCTGGAAGGTGCGGGTGGTGATCACCTGACCGTAGAATTCGGGCGAGGTATCGAGATTATGATTGTAATAATCCAGTCCGGCATCCTTGAGACGACGCGCCTGCAGCGCAGTCAGCATGCCCAGGGTCACGCAGGTCTCCAGGCCGAGCGCATGCACGCCTTCGACCATGCCCACCACCTGCTCCAGGTTCTTGTCGGTGGGATTGCGCCAGGCCGCGCCCATGCAAAAGCGGGTGGCACCCTGTGCGCGGGCGGTCCGGGCGGCGTCCAGGACCTCCTCGATCGGCATCAGCGACTCGCGCTCCAGCCCGGTCTCGTGCTGCGCACTCTGGGCGCAGTAGCCGCAGTCCTCCGGGCAGGCGCCGGTCTTGATGCTCAGCAGTGTACTGACCTGGACGCTGTTGGGATCAAAACAGAGACGATGTGCGGCCTGGGCGCGAAACATCAGATCGCTGAACGGGCGTTCGAGGATGGCTTGCACCTCGTCGATCGACCAGTCGTGGCGCAGGATGGAGACGTGAGGTGGGGAAGGCATGGGTGACATGAGTGCGATTGAAGGATCCCGGCATGCGGAAAAGGCCCTTATGCTAGTGTGCTGCGTTCGGATGTCAACCGATGTCGGGTGATTTGGTTGACAACTGGCCTTGGGCGGCCGCGCTGATGGCGTCGGTGTTTCCACCGACATGCGTGCTGTGCGGCGCACCGGGCCGCACCACCGGAGGCGCGATTGACCTGTGCGCCGGCTGCGCGGCGGAGCTGCCAGAAAACCGCGAGTGCTGTGCTCAGTGTGCGGTGCCTTTCGCCACCACGATGCCTGTCGGGGCACGCTGCGCAAGTTGCCAGGGTCGACCGCCGCCCTTCGATCTGAGTCTCTCGGCCTTTCGCTACGAGGGTGCCGTGAGGTCGTTGATCGCCGGTGCAAAGTTTCGCGGTCGACTCAATTTGACCCGGCTGCTGGGCCGCTGTCTGGCCGATCGGATTCGCGAGCTGTCTGTGCCGCGTCCGCAGGTCTTGATCCCGGTTCCGTTGCACGCCTCGCGTCTGCGCACGCGCGGCTACAATCAGGCATCAGAGATCGCCCGCGTGGTGGGGCGCGCGTTGGATCTGCCGATGGAGTCGGCCTGTTGCGTCCGGATCCAACCCACCCCGCCGCAAGCCGGGCTCGACGAGCAGGCGCGGCGTCGCAATATCCGGGGTGCCTTCCTGGTGCAGGATCCGCTGCCCTGGCGCCATGTCGCCATCCTCGACGACGTGGTGACCACCGGCAGCACGGTCGCCGAACTCAGTCGGCTGCTGCGCCGGGCCGGCGCGAGCCAAATCCAGGTCTGGGCGGTAGCGCGAACGCCTTAATCCCGGAATCCGACCCTGAGCGGTTGAACCGTACCGGACGCCACCAGAAACAACAGGAGGCCCGGGAGCAACAGATCAATGCGACGAAGAGGGCAGTGCCATGAGCTTACCCCCGGTTGAGGATCCAGTTGAGGATCCACCAGGGCGCACCAGTGCCCGGACGCTGGCCCGGATCCGCTTTGACCTGACCTGGCAGAGCGAGGATGCCATCCATACCGACAGCCGGGTCGCCAACCGAATCGACCTGTGGCGCGACATCTTCCCGCCCGAGCTGGAGTCGGCACTGCTGACGGGGCGGGCGGTCGATGAGACGCTCACGCATCGATTTGAACCGGGAACCCTGGTGCCGCCGGAGCGCGAGGCGCTGCGTCCGGCCCTGCACCGCAAACAATTCACCCCGTCGCTCGCCCGCGGCGGCCATATCGAGCCGCGTCTCGGCCGCTTCTATCCGCGCACCCTGCTCAAAGGCGTCGAGGGCATTGCGGCGGGCGATCGACGCCCATTCCGACTGGTCGCGGCGCAGGACGACCGACTGGTGGTCGATCTGAATCATCCGCTGGCGGCACGCACGCTGGAGGTTGCGCTGCATATCGAATCCATTTGCGCACGCGGGGATCAGCGTGGCGGTCGCTGCATCGAGGTCGATGAGTTGATCACCGCGAATGGCCCCGGAATGCAGGCGCGCTGGCGTGATCAGGCCACTGATTTTTTGTCCGACGATCCGTTCGGGCGGCTCGATGCGCGCCCCGACGCGACCTTCTATGCGAGCGCCCGCCTGGTCGATCATCTCGACAGTACCGCCATCGCCCGAATCGAGGCGCTCTACAGTCGGCTGATTCCGGGCGCCAGCCGCATCCTCGATCTGATGACGAGCTGGCACTCGCATCTGGATCCGACCCTGGAGCCGGCATCGGTCACCGGACTGGGGATGAATCAGGAAGAGCTGGAGGCCAATCCGCTGCTGACCGAGCGTCTTGTCCATGACCTGAACTGCAACCCCATGCTGCCCTTTGCCGATGCCAGCTTTGCCGCGGTCGTCTGCACGGTCTCGGTGGAATATCTAACGCGCCCGTTCGAGGTCTTCAGCGAAGTTGCGCGCGTGCTCGAGCCGGGCGGGCGGCTGATTCTGACCTTCTCGAATCGCTGGTTTCCGCCGAAAGTGATCCGGATCTGGCAGGATCTGCATGAATTCGAGCGTCTTGCCTTGGTGCTCGATTATCTTCGGGAATCAAGCCGATTCGGCGATCTTCAGACCTGGAGCCTGCGCGGTCTGCCGCGCCCGGCGGACGATAAGTATGCAGATCAGCTCGCCGAATCCGATCCGGTGTATGCGGTTTGGGGTACCCGGCTCGCGGGACGCTGACCTTTAGCCGAGTTGCTGGATCAGTCGGGTGTCGAGCTCGATCTTGCTTGCGAAATGGCTTGCCATGGCCGTCAGCATCTTCAGTCGAAGCGCGTCGCCGATCGCGTCGAACCGAAGCTCAAGACACAGCGTCGGCGTGAGGGCGGAGATGTTCGCGGTGCGCCGATTCTGATTCAGAAAGGCGACTTCACCGAACGCCATCCCCGGGCCCAGTGTCGACAGGCGCAGGCGTTGAGTCGAGCCGGCATCAACCCATGCCTCCACCTCGCCACTAAAAATAAAGAACATGGAGTCCGCCGAATCACCGGCCTTTAAGATGAGGGTACCGGGGGGAAATGTTCTCTGCTCGCCGAGACGGCGAAGCGCTTCGATTTCCTCGGGCGTCATTCCGGAACAGAGATATTGCGCGCTCAGGTCCGCCACCGATGCGTCGGTCCCGGATGTCTGCATGTCGGCGATCAGTTGATTCTCGCACCACTCGATCGCGTGATCGGCATCCCCGAAGTGCAGGGGATCGGGAACCTGAATGTTCTGCGGCTCCGTGTGGAGATGTTTGCGAAAGCGATAAAGATTCTGACAATCCGTAAAGAACAGGTATTTCCCCTCTGCTGCAATGCGCATGGACAGCTCGCGCAGCACCAGGATCGACGCCCGGTCGGTGCCGATCACGCGCTTAAGGTCGACGACGAGGAAATCGGCCATTGCGAGCCCAGACAGAATCTCCAGGCCAACTGATTCCGCGCTCCCGAACAACAGCTCACCCTGCAGCTCATACACGCGGATACGATGGCCTTGCTCGGCGAGCACACCGAGCTCGGCGGCGCTGCGACGTCGGCGGGAGGTGCGTTTTGAACAGTCATAAACCTGCCGCATGACGGTCGCGGATGTCGATCGGGCGACGTGAAACAGGTGCAGACTGAAATCTTTGGACAGACGTTTGCAGGCTTCGATGCCGCGTAGGCTGTTGCCCTTTTCGTCGAGACGAGGCGAGAAGACACCCAGGCCGAACTGTCCGGGCAGGACGGCCATGATCCCGCCGCCTACCCCGCTCTTTGCCGGCATCCCGACGTTGTAAATCCAGCCGCCCGAAAAATCGTACATCCCACAGGTGCTCATCACGCTGAGCACCTTCTCGACATAGCGCGACTGCAATGCGACGACGCCCGTGACCGGATTCACGCCGTTGTTTGCTAAACAGGCGCCCATGATCGCCAGATCGCGCGCGTTCACCAGGATGGAGCATTGCCTAAAATACAGATCGAGCACCTCTTCCGGCGTGCGATCGAGGATACCGTGGCCGAAAAGGAGGTGCGAGATCGCTCGATTGCGATGTCCGGTCTCGCTTTCGGAGCGATAGACCTTCTCGTCGATGTCCATCGATCGACCGGTATAGCGCCCGAAGGTCTCGAGAATCCGGGTCATTGGCGGGGCATCGGGTTTGGCTGCAATCAAGCCTGTTGTCGCGATGGCACCGGCGTTGATCATCGGATTTAACGGGCGACCGGTCTCCGGCTCCAGGCTGATCGAGTTGAATGCCTCGCCCGAGGGCTCGACCCCCACCTTCGACAGGACATGCTCGAGCCCGCGATCCTCAAGTGCCAGACCATAGGTAATCGCCTTTGAGATGGATTGGATCGTGAAATCCTGCCGAGAGTCGCCGACCTGGTAGACGTGTCCGTCGACCGTCACCATGGCGATACCCAGCCAGGACGGATCAGCCCGAGTCAGCTCCGGAATGTAATCGGCCACCTCGCCGCCGGTCATGTCGAGCAACTCCTCGTGGATGCGTTCGAGGTAACGTTGGACCGGAGAAAACTGAATGGCCCGCTTATCCATTGCAACTCCTAGGGAAGACAAGCAACACAGATAAATGGGGTTCGAGAAGAACACGCCCGTGTGATCACAACAATACCCCGATCGGCGAATGACTCGGCGTATGCCAGCCGAACGTCACCCGGCACCGCTGGCGCTCGCTGACGATATCCGCGCGAATGCTGCTTGGCAAGTTCCGTGCTGAGTGTCCGTACTGTGGGGTGAGGTAGCCTTCACGCGACTGTGGAGCGCCATCCGGAAGGAAGACGAGTAGGCTCGGTACGCTGCGATGTTGCGCGCTGAAGGACGAGGGGCCGTCCTTCACGATGGGGCTGAGGTTCTGGTCGGATCACCGAGTTGCGCCAGGTGTTCAAGGTCGCTCTGCCGTTGCACCACCCGACGGTGATAGCTTGTCTGATTCTTGGTGCAGCGCAGCGTGTGTGGGCTGCCGCGCCGCACGGTGACCAGATCCAGGTCGCAGCGATCCATCCGGATGGATGACTCGATATGGGTGCGCCGCGATTGTGCAGCCCGGAACGCCCATTCGGGACGCGTCGGATCGGCGAGGAAATCACTCAGCTCCTGGCAGTCGACGCAGCTGCAGGTGACCTTGCTCGGGCGCTGCCAGTCGCTCGGCGGCTCCAGGGGCTCGGCGATGCGCCGTCTCAGGTGGGCCAGAACCAGGCCGCGC
>JBGSKP010000085.1:0-2310 GCA_041741175.1 Thiocapsa sp.
GCGATAATCACCATGTCGAGCAGGTTGTGCCGGCGCCGCAACGCATCGCGCGGGTCTTCCAACATGCTGAAGTGGCCCACAAGAGAGGAATCGGTTTCCGGCGTCACCATCGTCGCAACTCCATATGGCAGAAAAATCTGCACATTGTGGCTGTAACATGATGCCGTGTCTAAAAGTATATCTTAATTCTCTGATGCGATTGCCCTGAGGTCGCAATGCCGCAGACCTCGTCGCTCGCGGCAGGCATGGCCTCACCGACGCCGAGATGGGGGTGCCGTCGAGAAGCGGCTTGGTAAACTCGCCGGTGCCTCACTGATCGGCCCATCGCGTCAAGCATGACAACGCACACCGCAGACGCCTTCGAGCGCCGCCTCAAGTCATAGACGTGGGCACGATGGTCTTTGACTGGCGCTCGACTACTGGCGATCCGCGCCGATGCCTATGAGGCGGCTAGCCCTGCGGCCCTTTGGCGAGCGCTGCAACGCGATTTAGAGATCTTGTCCAGGGTGGGCCCGTCGAGGCGTTGAATCCCGGCGGCAAGCCGCTGCGTTTTCACCCCTGTGGCGACGAACCGTACGAAGATGAGCACGTCCTGCAGCACATCTGGCTGCAGATCCGCGATCTGATCGCCGAAACAGTACCTGAACGGCGCCTGGATCGGTTCTGGCAGTATCTGCGGTTATCTGGCGACGCTTCTGGAAGCCTGCCCGCTGTGCGATGACCATCGGCTCGAAGACGAGCCCGATGGGTCGGACTTTAAGCTGCGGGTCCGCGCGCGTCTGCCCTCGACGGGGCAATTGCTGCGCTGGCTGCTCGGCGCCGGCGACAACCTGAAGGTGCTCGCTCCGCCCGATCTGCGTTATGTCGTTGCGGCGCAATCGGCGAAGACCGCGGCGCTGTATCATGACGACCGAGCGAGCCGCTGATGTCACCCTGAAACTCGGCGCCTGTGCTGGCGTACGCGATCGCCTCTGCCGTGTCACTCATTCCGGCCCGTCGAAATAGTTGCCCCGGATGTACAGATGGATGTCGCCATGCAGGATGCGCTCGTAGAGATTGACGTCGAGCTCCGGTTGATTAAATCCTTCAAAGGCATCGAGGTGGGCCAAAATCGACTCATCCTTAAAGTGATATAACTCGCCGACGATGCGTCTTCGCGGATCGGCCACCGCATAGTACAGCCCGTCGATCTCCTCGAGGCGATAGCCGTTCAGCACAACGTCTGGTGTTCTGCTGAGGTATCTGCCGATCAGGAGATCATGATTGCTCTGGCCTTGGCGCAGTGTTCCGTAGACGAAGAGTTTGGTCATGGTTGGCTCCGTGCTCTGTGTTGTGTGGACTCTGGCCGGTGCCGCCGGTCATCGCCGGAAGTGCCGATTAGCCATGCGGATTGCGGTGCGGCCGGGCATGACAGGGTTTAGCCAGATGGGTGCGTCAGCCTGTGTCGGACCGCTATTGGAGGATGGTGGTGAGCGCGAGATCGGTATCGCGGGCAATGGCACGTAAAGCAGAGCCCGTTGGACGTGGGACGATAGGGGGCGGACTGCCGTCTCCCGGTAGCGCAAAGCACTCGCTTCAGGAGGATACACGCTAAGGCGGCATAGACGTCGTAAAAGGAGAGGAGCATGGCGCTCCTCAAGATGCCGTTGAAGCTGATTGTGTTGGTACTTGCGGCGATTGCTGCGGGAGTGCTGTGGCAACAGACGCAACTGACAGTTCTGACGCTGAGTCGCATCGATCCGGTGCCGGATACACACGCGCTGTCGCGTAGGAGCGCTATGCCGATGCGGCGGCGCATGGCGCGCGTCGCCGATACCTTCTGCGACGAGAAGGCGACGCTCTACCGCATCGGCGGCAACAGCTTTCTCGGTGTTGCCCAGCGCACGGGGGAGCTGGGGGTAGACACGGTCAAATTGGCAGGAACCTTTGGCCAGACCGGTCTGCGAGCGCTCGATAAGGTCGGCGCCCTGCGGTTCGTCAAATATACCGCCCGAACCGGTAAGATGGCGTACAAGGGCGATATCATCCAACTGCTGGCGGGCCTGCTGGTCCTCATACCGCAGTGGGTGCCTGGTCGCGCTGGCTGCGCGTGGCGCGCACATCTGGGTGCCCTGGCGAATGCTTGAGCGCCCGCACCGGGCAATGCATGCGAAAGGCCGCGGCCGCCTTAACCCATCTTTAACATGGCGCGGGCGGAATTCGTACCCGTCGTGATCTCATACTATTGATTAATAAGTACACGCCTTTCAAAACCTAGCGTGTAGTGCCATATTATTTTGGCCGATCCCTAGGCGCCAGGCAGCGCATGGG
>JBGSKP010000086.1:0-10495 GCA_041741175.1 Thiocapsa sp.
TGCTGTCTCGGCGCCGGTGCCGGCCTCGGGCGCAAGCCCCTTGAGCCGAACCCCTCGACCGCCGCCCGCGCTGACTTGACCCTCGCCGATCAGCTCGATACCGGCCCGATCGAATGCATCGATCAGTTTCATCACCGAATCCAGCGTGCCCCTGACCTGGCCATCGCTGCCTTCCATCCGTTGAATCGTCGGCAGTGACAGCCCAGCGGCACTGGCCAGACGTCGCTGATCCATTCCCATCAGGGCACGCGCAGCACGGATCTGGGCGGCAGTAATCATGTTTAAAACATTACTCTTTATGTCCTTGGCTTCATGTTAACGCTACAATAGACCAGATCGCAAGATCGATCGCAGGCTGAAGCATCGCCCGGCGCCGCCGTGTTGACGCGGCGTCCGGCGCCGGCCGGTCTGCACAGGGGACCATGAGAACCCTATACTGTCGCATCGCGCCCTTGCCTAGGGCACCACACCATCGACCCTGGAGCCCACAACAGTGATCGAGATCGAATACGTTGTCAGAGATCAGAAGGGAGCCGAACGATTGCGCACGACCGACAAGAAGGCCGCCGATGCCTACGACAAAGCACTGGAAAGCGCCGAGCGTCTCGCCGAGCTGTTGCGCCAGGACAAGATCCTGCCGAACCTGCCGGAGAGCGATCTGGAGGAGCTAACCATTTATTTGGTGCGCAATGCGAAGAACATCGAGCGCATCTTCAAAGGCAAAGCGCCGGAGACCGATTCGGCTGCAGATGAGCCCGAAACGGTGTCGAATGTCGCCCCGCTGCGGGCCGCGAGCTGACCCCGGCGTTGCCGCCCGATGTCGAACGCTCCAGGTGTATCGCTCGATGCGGAACTCTGGACGGTCGATCCATCAAAGGCAACGAGCCTTGCTCGCCGATCACGCATGCGCCCCTCGCCCGGGCGACGTGACCGATCACCACCCACCAACTCAACCCCTCGCCTGGAAATGTCACATGAAACAGATCTTACGACTCACTGCCGCAACGGCCCTGCTTGCCACGACGACACTCAGCGCCGAAACGTCCCAGGATCCGAACGCGGCCGAGGCCAAGGCCCTTGTCAAAGAATTCGCAACCACCCTGCAGGGCGAACTCCAGGCCGCAATCAAGGAGGGCGGCCCCACCAACGCCATCGCGGTCTGTCAGGACCGCGCGCCGGCCATCGCCGCCGATCTCTCCGCAACATCCGGCTGGCAGGTCGGCCGCACCAGCCTGAAGCCTCGCAATGCCGCCGATAATTCCCCGGACGCCTGGGAGCAACAGGTCCTGGCCGACTTCGACGCGCGCCGTGCCGCCGGGGAGGATGTTCAGCCCATGGCCTATGCCGAGGTCGTCGAGAGCGCGGACGGTAAGACCTTCCGCTTTATGAAGGCGATTCCCACGGGCGAGGTCTGTCTCGCCTGCCACGGCAGCGACATCACCCCTGAAGTGGCGGCGGCGATTGACGAGCGCTATCCCGATGACGCGGCGCGCGGCTACAGCCTGGGCGACGTACGCGGTGCCTTCACCCTGTCCAAACCGCTTTAGTGCGGTCGGCCCGGGCTGATTACGCACGCATCCGCCCTGGCCTGCTCAGGCATTATCCGCTTAGACGCCCGGCCCTCGTCCGGGCGGCGGCTTGAGGACGGCACCTGACACCGGTTATCCCACCATTATGTCCCATAGGAGCTCAAGACCATGACCGAGGAGCGCTTCGATCTGAGTTACCGTGGTGATCTCCTCGCCGGGGCGGATCCGGCGGTCGTGCGCCAACACTTGAGGGCCGTCTTCAACCTCAGCGAAGAAAGCGCGGCGCGTCTCTTCACCGGACGCTCGGTCAGTATCAAGCACAACGCCGACGCTGAAACCGCCGTGCGTTTCCGGGACGTCTTCACGCAGGCGGGCGCGCTGCTCCGCGTGAGCCCGATCGAGACGGTCAGCGACGCAGACGACAGGACAGATGTCCGGAGCAGCCCCCAACCATCGCGGGCTCAAAACGATGCCTCCGCGCCCGCTGCGACACCGCTGAGCCTCGCGGCGCATGGCGGCTTTCTCGAAGCGCCTCCCACGATTAACATAGATGCCTTCGATACCAGCGAGCTCAGCCTCGTTGTCGGGAGTGACTGGAGCCTCGCCGACTGCGAGCCGGCACCCGCATCGATCCCCCTACCGGACATCGGCCACCTCTCGCTCGCTGAGATGGAGCCCCCGTCCAACACCGATAAGCCAGCCGACTGACCGGCGCAGCTATGGGAACAGCATGAGTACGGACTTCGACCACATCGTCATCGGCGCCGGCATCAGCGGACTGGGGTCGGCCCATTTCGCGGCCCGCCGCGGCCATCGCACACTGGTCCTCGAGTCATCGGATCGAATCGGCGGCTGTCTGAACAGCCGCCGCTTCCCCGACCTTGGCGGGTTCTGGACCGAGGCCGGGGGTCACACCTGCTTCAATAGCTACGGGAATCTGCTCTCGATCCTGGACGATCTGGGATTGACTGGGCAGGTTCAACCCAAGGGCAAGGTCGGCTATCTGCTGTGGAAGGGCGGGCAGCGCGGCTCGATCCTCTCGGCACTGCATCTGTGGGAGGCCATGCGCTCGATTCCCAAGATCTTCTCGCTCCCCAAGGAAGGCCGCAGTGTCGCCGACTACTATGGCGAGCTGCTGGGCCGGCGCAACTACCAGGATCTGCTGCGCCATGCCTTCCAGGCCGTGATCTGCCAACCGGCGGACAACTATCCTGCGGAGGCCCTGTTTCGTCGCAAGCCACGTCGCAAAGATGTGATCAAGGCGTTCACCTTCGCCGACGGGCTCTCCGCCATCCCGGACGCCATTGCGGCGCAACCGGATCTGGAGGTGCGCACCGGGCAGCAGGTGACACGGATCGAGCGCGACGGCGAGGGTTTCCGGGTCACCGTCGGCGCGCAGACCCTGCCCTGTGCCTACCTGACGCTGGCCGTGCCGCCGGATGCCGCGACCGCGCTGATGCCGGACGGGTTCGAGGCGGCCCACCACGCCATCGCCGATGTCGACGTGTCCGAGATCGAGACCCTCGTCCTGGTCTTCAGAGTCGGCGAGATCGGCGTGAAACCGATCGCGGGCCTGATTGCCGTAGACGACGCTTTCTACTCGGCCGTCTCGCGCGACTTTCTCGCCGATCCGAGCTATCGCGGTTTCGCGTTTCACTTTCGTCCCGGAAAGCTCGGCGGAGACGGGCAGGTCGAGCGCGCCTGTCTGGCACTGGGCACGACACCCCGTCGTGTTGTGGCACAGGCGCGCGTGCATAACCGCCTGCCGGCATTGAAAACCGGTCACGCACAGCGGGTTCAACGCCTCGACGAAGCACTGTCGGGAACGCGATTGGGGGTGACCGGAAACTGGTTTCTCGGGGTCTCGATCGAAGATGCTCTCACACGCAGCCGTAGCGAGCATGACCGCAGGTTCCCCGTATGATCGGCACTCGACTCACCCTCGCTGTCCTCTTGATCTGCCAGTCGGTGGCCGTTTCAGCCGAGATCATCGGCAGCGTGGCGACAAAATTTAAATGGATGGGGCCGAACGACAAGATCGTGATCGAGGTGTTCGACGATGAAGAGGTTCCGGGCGTCGTCTGTTATCTGAGCCGCGCCAAAACCGGTGGCGTTTCGGGGGCGGTCGGCGTCGCCGAGGACACCTCGGACTCGGCAATCCACTGCGCCCAGGTCGGTCACATCAGGCTCCCCGACGACATTCGTTCCGGCAAGCGTGACGGTGACGAGGTGTTCAAAAAGCGCACATCACTGCTGTTCAAAAGCCTCCAGGTGGTGCGCTTTTTCGACGCGCCCCGCAACACCCTGGTCTACCTGAGCTACAGCGACCGCATCATCGAAGGCTCGCCGAAAAACAGCGTCACCGCGGTGCCGATTCTGCCTTGGCCAGAATCTAAGCCAGAATCGAAGCCAGAACCCGAGCCTCAATCCGAACCACAACCAAAACCCTAGCCATCACCATGGACAGGCCAATGCCCGCCTGGCGCAGTACCGCGCTCTATCGGTTCGACTTGCCGGACGCCGGACCCATCAACGAGGCGATCGCGACGGCGGTTCGCCTGCTTGGCGACGCGGATTACGAGCGACGCAGTCATTTCGTCGGCGGTCGGTTCGAAAACCTCTACCTGGAGCGTACCCGCGTTCCAGCCTTGTCGAGGGTCCTTGGTCAGGCGCTAGCCTGTGCGGGCGCGATCCTTGACCGTCCGGTTGAACGCCTACGATGCGGTTTCTGGCTTAATCTGACGGCCCCGGGTCAGAGCACCTCGGAGCATACGCACGACGAGAGCGACGAGCTGCTGTCGGCGGTTTACTACGTCACGGCCCCGCCCGACTCCGGCGACCTCGTCCTGTTCGACGGCCCGGCAACCATTCGACTCGAACCCCAGGCAGGCACCTTCACCTTCTTCCCGCCAGCCCTGCCCCACGCCGTCGAGACCAATCGAAGTCAAGCCCTGCGACTCTCGATCGGAATCAATATCGGACCGCGCTGAGGCCAATCGCCTAGGACCCCCGACTTCAGTCGGCGCGAGTCGCGAGCGCTCCGCCCATCACAGGGCCTGCCCCCCTTCGAGATTCTCGCCGACTGAAGTCGGCGGTCCCCTGGTCCAGCCAGCCGGCGGTCAGTCGAATTTGGATCGTCACGCCTTGCCAGCATCGCTGTCGGGCTTTAGTCCGACAAGGCCGGCCCGCGCATGGCTGACCGCAAGACAGAACTTAAGCGGCTTCATGTGCTCCATCCCGTCATCAAAAACCGTTTGCGCGCGTCCGTGTCCAGTACCCGAGAGCAACTCTCCCAATCCACCTTCTCGACGGTGTGATACCGCAGCTCGAACGGATGCTGCTTGGGCACCGCGTCGATCGTCTGCCTCGCCCGGTCGATCTCGCCGAGAGCGATGTCGATCCACACGTCCTCCAGGATGTCCGGGATCTGTCCGAACAGGTTGGCGATGTGCTCCAACCGCTCCGAGAGCAGCTCATGGACGCGATCCTCGACGGACCCGGCGTAACGCATGTTGTAGACGTCTACCCTGTCGTGGAGCTGACCAATGCGCTGGATACGGCCTTTTCGCTGCTCCAGCCGCGACGGGTTCCAGGGCAGGTCCAGATTGATCAGAGTCCCGAGTCGCTGCAGGTTGAGGCCCTCGGAGGCTGCGTCGGTGCCGATCAGCACGCGGATCTCGCCGGAGCGAACGCGCTCCTTGATCAGCTCACGCGCGGCACCCGTGAAGACGCCGTTGTGCATGATCCCCGAGCGCCTGGCGCCCGCGTAGATACCGATCTCTTCCTCGGGGATCTCCGCGGTGAGCTGGTTGGCGAGCCAGAGGACCGAATCGAAATACTGGCTGAAGATGATGCAGCCGAGCTCGCGCCAGCCCTGCTCAAGCAACAGCGAGCGCACGATCCGGTATTTGGGGTCGCGTTCCTGGTTCGCTTCCAGCGCCTTGAGAAAGCGCTGTAAGAGCGCGCGCTCGGCCGACGTCAGGGTACGCAACTGGCTCAGCGTGTCCTCGTCGTCTTCATCCTCGTCCAGCGTGGTCCACTCGGTCAGGAGCTTCTCCACGGTGCGGCGTCCAGCCTCGATCGTGCTGCCGACACGCCGCAGCAGCAGGATGCGAAAGAAACCGGCGTTGGCCCGTTCGGCAAGCAGTCCGCAGAATGCTTCAGCAAGGTGATAGGCATCTTCGAGGAAGGGCGGCAAGGCGATGGCGTCCTCGTCGCGCTCGCCATGCAGTCGGACCTCGACCGGCTTCAGGAAGGGTTCGCCCGATTCGGGATCGATGGTGGTTTCAAGGTATTCGCGCGTGCGCAGCACGATATGCCGAATGAAGGGATTCGCTTGCTCAAGGAAGCGCGGGAAGAGACGCCGAACCCGCGCGCGGTCGGGCGGGCGCAACTGATCGAAGCTGCCTCCGGTCGCCATGACGTCGGTATCGGTGAGGCGCAGCGCCCGGCGCAGCGCACTGTAGTCCGGTCCCTCGGCGGCTGGCGGCAGTGGGTTGCGCATCCAGGCCCATCGATCGGCATCCTCGGTCGGCGGCTCCTCGCGACCCAACAGGAGGCCCAGGGCATGGCGCGGTTTACGCCATTGGCTGCCATAGCCACCCAGAACCGCGTCGGAGCCGCGCGCGAGTGCATCCAACAGATCCCACGCCTCGATGGGATGGATCTGCACCGGTGTCGCCGTCGCCAGCAGCAGACTGCGCGTGCGGGGCGAGATGCCCCAGAGAAAGCGCAGCAGGTTATTCGGCTCGGCCCGATCGTATTCCTTGCCCGGACCCAGGTTGCGACGGCGCGCGCGGTGCGCCTCGTCGAGGATCACGCATGCGTATTTTCCGTTGACGAGCCAGTCCCGGATCTCCGAGCCCGCAACGATGAGGCCGGTCGAGACGATACCGACACGCCGCGGACACCTGCGGATGGATTCCGGGCCGGCGCTCGGATACTCGATGCCGTTCTCGTCCACCCAGCCGTGCCCGTCCCAGACTGCAGAGGGCATGTCGAGCAGGGTCGTCAGCTCACCCTGCCACTGCCAGATAAGTGGCTTGGGGGCCAGGATCAGCACCGGCTTGTCGCCGGCAAGGGCCATGAGTTGGGCGGCCATGGCGAGTTGGATGGTCTTGCCGAGTCCGACCTGATCCGCCAGGACAAAGCGAGCCCCATGCGGTCCCCCGTTCGCACCCCCTGTTGTACCTAAGTGCGCATCGAAGGCCATCTTCACGAAGTGCTTCTGATGCTCCCAGAGCCCAACCTCCTTGCGATAGACCGGCGACTCGATCACGGCGGCCGCCGGATCAGGCTGGCCACGCCAATCGTCAAGGTCCGGAAAGACCGAGCGCACCGCAAGCCGCTTGATGTCCTGCACCACGGCATCGGGCAGCTCGACGGCGAAAGGCGAATGCCAGAGGCTATCGAATTCGTCCTGCACCCAGGCCACCGCGTCCTCGGAGTCGTCCTCCCACAGCAGCTCGTAGTTCAGACGCCAGGCCGTGAGCGACTCGTTGACGCTGCCGAGAAAGGCCGTGCGCCGCCCATCCGCCAAGGTGATGACACCGGCCTTGCCGTGGATCAGCCCGAACACTGCGTCTGGCAGAACCTTGACCTGGAGCTTGCCGCCGGAGAGGAAGTCATAAAGACGCTGAAACCGCGGCTTGGTTGCGTCCGGCAGGCGTTCCGGCTGCGCGTCGCACCACTCCCGGCGCATCGCGGCCTGTGCGGCCTTCTTCGCAGTCTCGATGTCCTTCGGATCGATGATCGAGTTGCAAACCAAGCGGACCGGGCCGGAGACGGACTCCAGCTCCTCGCCCGCAACCTCCATGATCGATGACGAGAAAAAGCCGGCGATGCGGTCGTAGCCACGCGCGCCGCGCAGACGCTCTGCAAGAAAGCTGTGATCCAGCCGGCGGCGGCGCGAGGAGAAACGGTTGATCATGGTGGCGGATTGGTGCTGGAGCGGTCTTAGGGATGCCTGTTGTTTTTCGACACCAAGTGCCTCGGCATGCAAAAACCGCTGTCACATGTACATACAAATGTGCATACTTTAGGCATGAGTGATGTCATCGCCGGATTCGATTGGGATGATGGGAAGTGGCCGAAATGCGGCAAGCATGGTGTCTCCCGCGCAGGGATCGAAGCGCTTTTATCCGGTGACTGCGCAGTCTACCCGGACCCGGCGCATTCACGGACGGAGGGTCGCTCGCTGGCCATCGGCCAAGTCGGGAATCGCCACGTCCTGGTCGCTTTCACCTTCAGGCGGCTCGGTACCAAGACCCTGATCCGTCCCATCAGTGCCCGCTATATGCACCAGAAGGAGGTCGACCACTATGAGCGTCAACGACAGTCTTAAAAAGCTGCCCGTTCTCACGAGCGACGAGGACGCGGAGCGATTCCTCGACGAAGCCGGTCTGACCGAATATGACCTCAGCGATTTCAAATCTGCCGGGTTCGAATTCGAGAAGAAGTCGGCGAGGGTGAACATGCGCCTGCCAGGACCACTCTTGGATGCGGTCAAGGCACGCGCGCAGGCTCGCGGCATGCCGTATCAGCGTTTCATCCGCGAGGCGATCGAACGCGCGTTGGATAACCGGGAGTCTTGAACAAGGCGCGCTCATTGCCTTCAAACATGGTCGTTGTGGCCATTGGTCAAGGCGAAAAGGACGATTTGGCCTTCGGCTGTCATCGAAACGACTCCGTCAAGTCCGCTCGGGTGTAGATATCCGGTTCGTTTTCCATGTCACGCGGCGCGGACGCCAGCCCTCCGTCGGACCAGGAGACATCCTCTTCGCGGGCCGACTGGGCCTCGATTCGAATCGCTAAGAACTCCATGAAATCCAGGACCTCGCGGCGCGCTGACTCAGGCAATGTTTGGATTCTTTCGATAATTGCTTGTTCGGTTGTCATACCTTCAACCTCTCTTGCAATGTCATTCGTCTCTGCTTCGCAATCGTCCGGCGGGATCTCATCCCCCGCCGAGATCAGACATGGTCATTCGCCAAGGCCCCGGCAAGCAGGCGGGCCGCCTCGACATCGCCCGCCCATGACGGCATGGGCAGGCGCCCCAGGAAGCCGATCATCTCGGAGGCTGTCCGACTTGTCGGATTTCGGTTGGGACATCGCCGAGAACCGGTCACGGAATAACCAAAGTCGGTGCGCTACGCGGATTTCGGCGGCTTCGACTTGTTCGAAACTGCTGCAATTCGCGTGAGAGCACGTTGCAAACCTAAGTCGGACAGCCTCCTCGATTAGGATCTCGCGCTGGGGCCAGTAGTCGCGGATCTCGGTCTTGAGATAGTTCAGACCGACCTTGGTGCTGTCTTGATCCGCCGCCTGGTAGACGGCGAAGAGGGCGTGGCGCAGCAGGGACGAGCCGAAGCCTTCGGTGCCCCACTCGCGACGCTTGAATTCGGTGGCGGTCTTCAGGCGTGTCTGGTTGGCCTTGCCGCTTTCGAGCAGGAAGCGATAGTCGCGCACGCCGAAGCCGCGGGCGAATTCCTGGAAGACGCCGCTGCGATAGTCGCCGTGGGATTCCACCTCCAGACACTTGAGATAGAGTTTTTACTCCGGCGCGAGACGCTTCCAGAGCTGGGCGTCGATACCGTTCGGAACCAGAAAATTACTCGCGGTCCGCACCGCATCCTCGATGATGCACTCGATGGGCGACTCGGCGCCGCGCTTGCGCTCGCGGGCCAGCTCGTAGGCGACATCAATGTCCTCGATGCCTTTGTACTGGGTCAGCACACGCAGGGCGGCGGCATAGGCGGCGAGCTGATAATCGGCGTCGGAGAAATTGGGATCCTCCTTGTCGTCGAGATCCAGCATGGATTTGAGCTGGTGCTCCACCTCGATCTCGACCTGCGGGACGATCTCGTCCAGGAAGGCGACGGCATCGGAGGTCTGCTTGCGCAGCACCATCAGGACGGTGCCCTGCACGTAGTTTCCTTCCTTGAGCGCCGACTCGGTCTCGGTTGCGATGGTCCAGGCCGCAGTCACCCGCAGGCCCGCGGCCCAGAGGATGAGAGCCAGATCCGCCCAGACGCCGGCGTCCTGGTGGGTGAACATGACGATCTGCATGCCGTTGTCCGGCATGTGGGCGGCGAGGTTGCGGTAGGCGTCGACCATGCCCTCGCGGAAGTCCTTGCCTGAGCCACGGATGGCCAGGGCGCGTTTGCTGTCTGCGTACCAGTCGGTAAAGAGCCTGGGCAGATGCTTTTCATACCAGGCGAGGAAGAATTCGGAGAGCTCGTGATAATTGATGGCATCTGCATAGGGGGGATCAGTCAACCAAACATCACAGAGTTCAGTAATGGATCTGGCATCTCCGAGCTGTACAGATTTGCTCCCGACGCAAAGGTAATCACGTTGTGCGAGATACCATGAAGAATTCAACGATGGCAGCGCACGCACGGCATAGACGGTCATCGTGTTCAGAGCTTGATTCTGAAAAGTCGCGTTCGACTTCTCGTTGGCAGCGCTTGGATCCCATCCCGTTAGCCGCGAAGTCCAGTTGATCGATCTTGCGATCCCAAGTAGGCATGTGGCTAGATCAATCTTTAAGGCCAACTTACCTTCAGCGAAGGAGTTGAGTGCCCCAAAGGTCACAAGCTGCCTCGGCGTAAACAAATGATGCCAATGCGTCCACCCACGCGTCCGAATCGGCTCGTCGGTCTTGTCGCCCGGCGTGATGCGTCTGCTCGGGATATATCCCTTGGACTGCCAGTCATCGAAACGCTCGCGCAGCAGGCTCAAAACCACCGCCTCGCGCTGCAGATCATCGGGCTCGATTGGTCGGTACAGGGCGCCCGGCAACCGCTCGGCGAGCACCTTGAGGTCGGCGGCGCGCTCTGCTTGCGCGGTCATCAGCGCAATCAACACCTTATTCTGGGCATCGATCCGCGCCTTGGGTGCCTTGGCCGCACGCAAGCCAGCAAGCTCAGCGCCCGCGGCCTCCAGCCGCGCATCTTCGGCCAGCC
>JBGSKP010000087.1:0-12609 GCA_041741175.1 Thiocapsa sp.
TCCGCGCTGGCCCAGGCCGAGCGGGTGGTGCGCTCGCAGGCCAGCGGGATGACGACGAGCGTGAGTGCGGTCGAGACCGCCGCGCCGAACATCAGCGAGATCGCCATGCCCTGGAAGATCGGGTCGAACAGGATGGTCGAGGCGCCGGCCATCATCGCCAGTTGGGTGATGAGGATCGGACGCGTCCGGGTGCGCACGGCGGTGATGACGGCTTCGCGCACCTCCATGCCCTGGTCGATGGCGTGCTTGGAGAAGTCGACGAGCAGGATCGAGTTGCGCACGATCAGGCCGGCCAGCGCGATCCAGCCGATCATCGATGTTGCGGTGAACTCCCCGCCGAGTCCGAGATTAAACATGATCGCATGCGCCGGGATGATGCCCAGCAAGGTCAGCGGGATCGGCGCCATGATCACCAGAGGGATACGGAAGTTACCGAACTCCCACACCACCAGAATATAGATAAGCACCAGCGCGACACCGAAGGCGGCGCCCATATCGCGGAAGGTTTCGTAGGTGACCGTCCACTCCCCTGCCCAGGTCCAGGCCAACCGACTGCTGTCAGGCGGCGCATCGATCCAGAAGATGGTGTCTTCCATGTCCTCGCCGCCTTGCGGCTTGGTTCCGTCCGGCGCCGTATAGTCTTTTTCGCCCAGCAGCCGCTCGATCTGGAACATGGCATACACCGGAGCGGCAAGCCGGCCGCCGACATCGGCAACCACATACTCGACCGGCCTGAGATCCTTATGGAAGATCAGATCCTCTTCGGGCGTCAACTGGAATTGACCGAGTTCGCGCAATGGAACCGTGTAACCCTGGTTGGATTGGATCGGCAAGTCGCCGAGACGATCGACCTGTGAGCGCTCGGCCAGCGGGACCTGCAGCACGATATCGATCGGCTCGTGACCGATCTGGCGTCCGGCCTGCGGCTTAATGTCGCCGATCGGCGCACCGCCCAAGGCCATCGCCAGATTCCGGTTGATGGTGTCGACCGAGATTCCGCGTCGCACCGCCTTCTCGGTATCGACATTGAAGCGCCAGTAGTCGTAGGCACCACGCAGATAGTTATCGACATCGCGCGTGCTCTCGGCCTGCTCGAAGATGTCGGTCAACTCGCGGGCGAACTGACGGCGCAGCTCCGGTGTCGGCCCATAGACCTCGGCAACGACGGACTGAAGCACCGGCGGACCAGGTGGCATCTCCACGACGGCGATCGTCGCACCCGTGCCCTCGACCAGCTTTTTCAGCAGCTCACGCGCCTCGACGGCGATCTCGTGACTGGAGCGATCGCGATCGTGCTTGTCCGTCAACTGGACCTGCAGCTCGCCCTGCCAGGGGTCCGAGCGCAGATAGTAGTGACGCACCATGCCGTTGAAGTCGAACGGACGGGCGGTGCCGGCATAGAGCTGGATGGCCTGTACTTCCGGCAGCGTGCGCAGCTTTTCCGCCATGCGATGGGCCAGATTGGCGGTCACCGGCAGGGCCGTGCCTTCGGGCATGTCCAGCACGACCGAGAACTCCGGCTTATTGTCCAGCGGCAGCATCTTGACCGCCACCAGATTGAAATAAAAGAACGACAGGGTAAGGAGGAAGGTGCCCCAGAGCGTGAGACTGAAGATCCGGCGCTTGCCGCGACTTTCGATCAACGGCGTCAGGATGCGCCGATAGAGCTTCTCCAGTCCCTCCGCCTCTTTATGCTCGCGCTTCTCGGCCGACTCCAGATAGCGCATCGATGGGCGCAGCCATTTGGAAATCGCCAGGTAAGGCGTGAACACAAAGGCGGCAAAGAGCGAGATGAACATGGCCACCGAGCCCAGCACTGGGATCGGCGCCATGTAGGGCCCCATCATGCCGCTGACGAAACCCATCGGCAGCAGCGCCGCGATAACAGTGAAGGTCGCGAGGATGGTTGGATTGCCGACCTCGCGCACGGCATCGATCGCCGTGTCCTCGTCGGTGCGTCCCTCTTCGAGCCAGCGCCGGTAGATGTTCTCCACCACGACGATGGCGTCGTCGACCAGGATACCGATCGAGAAGATGAGCGCGAACAGGCTCACGCGATCGATGGTGTAGTTGGTCACCCAGGCCACGAAGACCGTCATGAAGAGGACGACCGGGATGACCAGCATGACCACGATTGCCGGCCGTAAGGCCCGGAAGGCAAGCAGAACCAGGACCACCACGAAGAGAGTCGCCTTGATCAGCTTGCCGATCAGCTCCGAGACCTTCTGATCCGCCGACTGGCCGTAGTTACGCGTGATGCTGACCTCGACGTTGGCCGGGATCCGTGAGCCTTTGAGCTCCTCGACGCGCTCGATGATGTTGTTGGCGACCGTGACCCCGTTGGTCAGCTCCTTCTTGGCGATGGCGATCGTGATCGCCGGTCTGCCATCGGCAACCTCCGCGATCTGCGATGCCGGACCGGTGTAATAGGACACGAGTTCCGAGGCATCCTCCGGACCTTCGGTTACACGGGCCACGTCGTGCATGTAGACCGGCAGGTTATTGAAGGTGCCGACGACCAGGCGCTTGATGTCCTCCCCGCCGGTCAGAAAGGCGCCGGTGGTGACCGAGAAACGCGACCCGCTGGCCTCCAGCCCCCCGGCCACCTGCTCGGCGTTGGCACTGATCAGGGTCTGGGCGACCTGATCGAGACTGATCTGATAACCGGACAGACGCTCCGGCAGCACGTCGACGGTCACCTGCTCGCGCCGCCCGCCGACAATGAAGGCGTTACCCGTATCCTTGACCTGCTTTGCCGCCTGCAGCACATCCTGGGCGAGCAGGCGCAACTGGCCGTCGTCGACGTCGGAGATGCCATCTCCGTCCAAGTCCTTGGACCAGATCGTCAGGGTCACGATGGGCACGTCGTCGATCCCTTTGGTTTTCACCAGCGGCGGCATCACCCCCGGCGGAACCTTATCCATGTTCGAGGAAACCTTGTCGTTCACCTTGACCAGCGACGGGCCCATCTGCTCGCCGACGTCGAACTCGATGGTGACGATACCCTGGCCCCGTTGCGACACCGAGTAGACGTGCTTGACGCCGGGGATCTCGCTCATCATGCGCTCAAGCGGCTGCATCGCCATATTGGCGACCTGCTGTGCCGATGCCCCGGGGTACATCACCATGATGTCGATCATGGGCACCGAGATCTGCGGGTCTTCCTGGCGCGGCGTCATGATCAGGCCAAGCAGACCCATCATGAGCATCGCGACATAGAACAGCGGCGAGAGCGGCGAGCGGATGAAGAATCGCGCGGTCCGGCCGGCAATCCCAAGCTCATCCTCGTTGTAGGCGGGATCCTTGCGATCTTGCGGAGGAGATTTAACGTCTTGGCTCATGTCGAATCCAGTTTAACCGGGCCTGCGCCGCATCGCTGCGACATGCAATTCCACGGGCGATCGCCGGGGCGAGCGCCACCGAGAAGAGAGCGATCGTCAACGGTCGGCGGCGGGAGAGCCGCTCGCCCATCCAGCGGTCACCCGCGGACCGGGATTCGTCAACACACGCTCCCCCGCCCGCAGCCCGCTGAGTACCGTGACCATACCGCCGCTCAGCTCCTCGCCGACCCGAATCAAACGCAATTGAGGCTCGCCGCGCTCACTGACGACGTAGACACCGGGCAGACTCCCGTTGTAGCGCACCGCGCTGGAGGGAATCACCGGGTTGGCACGCGCCGGGGCGTTCAGATCGGGCACCAGAACCTTGGCATACATCCCGGGCTCGGACACGCCCTGCGGCAGATCGAATTTAATCTTCACGGTGTGGCGTTGCGGATCGGCCATCGGGAAGATCTGGGCCACGCGCACGGGAACCCGGCGGTTGTCCGGATCAAGCTCGGCCTGGACCATCATCCCGTCGCGCAAACCCGGACGCAGACGTGCCGGCACATCGACCTCGACCTGGAGATATTCGACGTCGGCATAACTGAGCATCGGTTGGCCGGGCTGAATCGTATCCCCGACCTCGATGAGCTTACGCACAATGACCCCGTCGAACGGCGCGATGCTGCGCGCGTCGCGGATTTTGGAATCCAGCGCCTGCAGCTCGGCCTGCAAGCGCAGCAGCGCGTTCTGCGCCTCCTGGATCTGGATGCCGGAGGCGAAGAGATCGGCCGAACGCTCGGCGGTACGGTCTCGCTCGCCGACAAAGCCCTCCACCGGACGGGTGAACATTTGATCAAAAAGATTAGGCAGCCCCATGCCGCCCATCGCCGAGCGCGATTGCGGGGAGTAGATCTCTCGGGAGTACTGAACGCCCGCGTTGCGCAATTGGGCGTCGGCGCTGGCCATCTGCGCCAGCAGGGCGCGCCGATTCGCGAGCAGCTCTTCATCGCCGATGGCCACCAGGAGATCCTTCTCTTTGAAGGTGTCACCCTCGCGACCGGCGATGAAGGTCACGCGCCCCGGAAGCTGCGCGGCGAGCGTCACTTCCTTGTACGGCACGACGCTGCCGCCGAGAGACACAGTGGGCGTGCCCTGTGCCTGTTGAACGACAAAGGTCTCGCCGACATCGGCGGGCACGGCACCCGGCGGGACTGCTGCGGCAAGGGCGATCATGCACGCAAGAGAGGCCTTTCGAAACTGTATTGACATCGGATCGCACACCAAACGCTGGGGGTTTTTGTCGCACGCCCGATGAGCCCAGTGGCGCTCGGACCTGCCGTGGACATCGGACAGCCTCTTGGGTCCGGCGCTCATCCGTTGCGGATCTGCCGCAGATCGCTCCGGACGTCGTCAGGCCCGGACAGTGCCGCGTTGTCGTATCGTTCTTCGGACGGCGCCGGTGGAGTATGCATTCGACCATGCCCGACATTCAAGCCGATGACAGGGCGCGGCGTCGCGAACACCGCAGGATCCCGACTCGCCGGCTCGCCGTCGCACGCCCGAGCGCACGACCCGCGCACTCGGTAGAACGCCTATCCCTTCTCTTGAACTTCAGTGTAACATCAGGCGCCGATATCATCGGTCAGCGCACCGACCGGCCCCATTCACGCGCTCTGCGAGAGACGCCGCGATCGCGTTGAATCTCGCGGATGCCGACCGACAAGCCAACACCGAAAAGCGCCGACCCAGACCGAGGAGCCGACCCAATGCCGTCCACCGCCGAGGCCGTTCAACAGCGCATGCTGGAGCTGGAGTCTCATCTCGAACAAGAAAATCCGGTTCTCCTGAGCGCGGTGCAGAGCTTTCGAGCACTCGACCGCGTCGCTTACGGACTCGGACTGCTCGAGCCCAATCAATCGTTCGCGACGCAGATCCCCTGGTGGCCCCTGATCTCGATTCTTGGCACCTTCTCGGCGGGTAAATCCACCTTCATCAACTATTTTCTCGGCAATCGGCTGCAGCGCACCGGCAACCAGGCCGTCGACGATCGCTTCACCGTCATCGTCTACAGTCCGGAGACGGTCAGCCATTCGCTGCCGGGCGTCTCGCTCGATTCGGATCCGCGCTTCCCCTTCTATCAGATGTCGCACGACATCGAGCTGGTCGCCGGCGGCGAAGGCAAGCGCATCGATGCCTATCTTCAGCTCAAGACCTGCTGCAGCGAGCGTCTGCGCGGCAAGATCCTGATCGACTCGCCCGGATTCGATGCCGACGCGCAGCGCACCGCGACCCTGCGCATCACCGACCACATGATCGACCTGTCGGATCTGGTGCTGGTGTTCTTCGACGCACGCCACCCCGAGCCCGGGGCGATGCGCGATACGCTCAGACACCTGGTGAAGGACACCATTCATCGCGCTGACTCGGGCAAGTTTCTCTACATCCTTAATCAGCTCGACACCGCCGCCAACGAGGACAACCCCGAAGACGTGGTCGCCGCCTGGCTGCGCGCGATCGGCGAAGCGGGCCTGACCGCCGGGCGCTTCTACACCATCTACAGTCCGGAAGCGGCCAATACGATTCCCGACGAGAATAAGCGCCGACGCTTCGAGAAGAAGCGCGATGAGGATCTCGGCGAGATCCTGCTGCGCATGGAGCGTGTGGAGATCGAGCGTGCCTACCGCATTATTGCCGCGCTGCGCGAGACGGCGAACGATTTTCTCCACGAATCTGTCCCCCTGCTGCAGAGCGCGGTCCGACGTTGGCGCGCCATCACCCTGAGTGCCGATGCAATCCTGATCGCACTGGTCGGCGCACTCTTTATGTACTGGAGTATCCAGGCCGGCCATTGGGTCAGGCTGTCCTACGAGCCCGCCTGGCTGGATCTGCTCACCAGCGAGGTGTCGTGGGGCCGCGAAGCATTGATCGGGATTCTGATCGCCCTGGCGCTCGGCACCCATTTCGGCATCCGCAGGCTGGCCGCCTCGCGTGTGGCCGCCTGGCTCAAAAAGCAGGTCGCACGGAAAAATCCGCCCGGCAACCTGATGAGTGCCTTCCACCGCAATACGCGTTTCTACCGCACGGCGCTGTTCGGGATCCCTGCCGGGTGGAGCCGCAAGGCCCGCGCCGAGATCAACGAGGTGCTGCAGAGCTGCGAGAATTACGTCCAGACGCTCAACGAGCGCTACACCAATCCGAAGGGCCTGAAGGTGCCGGCCCCGAAGGCCCAAACCGAGCGCCTCCCGGAGGCCCCGGATACCCTGTTGAGCAAGCCGGCACGCTCGGTGGCTTAAACCGGTCGCGAGGACAGTCCAGACGATGAGCACGATGAATCAAAGCGCGGCGCCGCAACCGCGCATCGCGGTTCCGCCCCATCCGCAGTGGCCGATCCTCAGTCCATCGGAAAAGCGCGCCATGACGGAGCGCATCAAGGCGTTGCTCACGGCGCAGGATGCGGTCCTGGTGGCCCATTACTACACCGACGCCGATTTGCAGTCACTGGCCGAAGAGACCGGCGGTTGCGTGTCCGATTCGCTGGAGATGGCACGCTTCGGCGCAGCAAGCAACGCACAGACCCTGGTCGTGTGCGGCGTGCGGTTCATGGGCGAGACGGCCAAGATCCTGAATCCGGAAAAGCGGATCCTGATGCCGGATCTGCGCGCGACCTGCTCGCTCGACGAAGGCTGTCCGGCCGATGCCTTCGGCGCCTATTGCGACGCCCACCCCGATCACACCGTCGTCGTGTACGCCAACACGAGCGCCGAGGTCAAGGCGCGCGCCGACTGGGTGGTCACCTCCAGTATCGCCCTGCCGGTCGTGGCCCATCTCGCGGAGCAGGGCCAGAAGATCCTCTGGGCGCCGGACAAGCATCTGGGTCACTATGTCGAGCGCATGACCGGCGCGCGAATGCTGCTCTGGGACGGCGCCTGTGTCGTGCACGAAGAGTTCAAATCGTTCGCCCTGGAGCGTCTGCGCAAGCTCCACCCGGATGCCGCCGTGCTGGTCCACCCCGAGTCGCCGGACGCGGTGGTCGATCAGGCGGACGTCGTCGGCTCAACGACCCAGCTCATCAAAGCCGTGTCCGAGATGCCGAACCGCGAATTCATCGTCGCGACCGATGCCGGTATCTTCTGGAAGATGCATCAACTGGCGCCGGATAAGATCTTGATTCCGGCACCCACAGCCGGTGAAGGCGCAACCTGCGAGAGCTGCGCACACTGTCCCTGGATGGGCATGAACGCGCTGCAGAATCTGGAGCAGGTGCTGCCCAAAGGCGATCAGGAGATCCTGATCGACCCGGCGCTCGGTGCGCGGGCCTTGGTGCCGATTCGCCGGATGCTTGATTTTGCACGCGAGCGCGGGATCGGTGCCCGCCGCGATGCGGATTGAATCGGATCGAAAGAACACGCCCACCTTGGCAATCCAGGCACGGATGCCTTAACATCGATTGCGAATAGTCAAAGAAGAAATATCCGTCCGGCGCAGACAACAATAACAGCCGCGATGGTTCACGACGCCCCAAAGCCGTCGCCGTAAAGAGGATGTGTATGTCTGAAGCCCGCAAGTCGACGCGCAGGACGTCTTTGATCGTCTTGGGATTGGTTTTTCTCGCAGGTATCGGTTTCGCAGGCGTGATGACCGGCGGTTTGGCCTACTCCAACCGCATGGAGCTATGCGTCTCCTGCCATAGCCTGCAGGTTCCCTACGCCGAATATCAGGAGACGATTCATTTCAAGAACGCCTCAGGTGTCCAGGCGACCTGCTCGGACTGTCATGTGCCGCGGGAGTTTTTCCCGAAGCTCCACGCGAAGATCATGGCCGCCAAGGATGTCTACCACGAGCTGATCGGCACGATCGATACCCCGGAGAAGTTCGAGGCACAGCGCTGGGCGATGGCGAACCGTGTCTGGGAGAGGATGAAGGAAACGGATTCGCGTACCTGCAGGAGCTGTCACGACTTTTCGAATATGGATTTGTCCGCCCAGAGCCGCTCCGCCCGGAGCCGACACGGTGCGGCCGAGGATCGCGGCCAGACCTGCATCGATTGTCATAAGGGGATCGCCCATCATCTCCCAGATGAACCGTCGCCCGCCGAGCCCCCGAAAGCGCCCGAAACGGACACGCAGGCAGCAACCAAAGCGACTCGTGGCACGGGCGGCACGACCAAGCCCACGGATCCGGACGCCGCCTGAGCGCGCCATGCAGCGAACACGCCGAGGTCGGTCATGAGTGTCACCCAGCTTCCGAAGCAACATAGACGGGCGATCGCCTCGCTCCTGCTGCTCGTCGGCTCCGTGCTGTTCACGGATGTGCACGCAGCCGATCCGGAGAGCCCCGATCTCGGCAAGGAGTTGCGCCTCGCCGCCATGATCGGCGACACCGAGGCGGTCGCTGCCTTGCTCGACCAAGGGGTCCCGGTCGATACGGCCAACGAGTTCGGCAAAACGGCACTGATGATCGCCGTGGAATCCGACGACCTCGAGACCGTCTCCCTGCTCCTGACCCGAGGCGCCAACGTCAATGCCCGAACTGTTGCAAGCTGTACGGCGCTCACCTTTGCTGCGGAACACGGCAATATCGCCATCACCGCCGTTTTGATCGAGCGCGGCGCCAACGTACACGACCGAACCCGCACCGGCTGGGATCCCTTGATGATCGCCTCGCGTTACGGGATCTCGGACATGGCCGAGCAGCTGCTGTTTCGCGGCGCCGACCCCAAGGCATCCGATCGGGACGGGCGAACGGCCCTCATGTTGGCCGCCGCGCACGGACAGGTCGAGGTCGTCGACCTCTTGATCGATGCCGGTGCGGAGCTTGAATCGAGGGACAAGGAGGGAGAGACGGCACTTCTGATCGCCGCGGACGCCGGACACTGGCACGTGGCGAAGGCATTGCTGGATGCGGGTGCGAACGTCAATGCCCGCGACGGACTCGGGGCAACGCCGCTGATCCTGGCCACCAGCCAAGGCCACCCGGACGCCGCCCGGCTCCTGCTCGAGCGCGGCGCCAATCCGAACCTTCAAGACGAGGACGGCACCTCCGCGTTGATGGAGGCGGTCGTCACGGACCACGCAGAGCTGATTCGAATTCTGTTGACCTACCGCGCCAATCCAGCCCTAACCAACCGCGATGGGCGCACCGCCGCGGATCTGGCGGAGCAACGAGGAAATCAAGAAGCCGCCGCGCTCTTGGCGCAGCGACCTAGCCCCTGATGCCGACAAGCGAGCGAACGCGGCCAGGGGCGACAAAGAATGCACCGAGGGACGCAACCAGGACGCCCCTTCTGCATCGCGGCATCGAGCGCCGCGCGTTACCGACACCACCTAACGACCATTTGGAGGAAGCATGGCCACGATATCACCAAGATTGGCCCTACTTGCCGGAGCACTCGCGCTCGGCCTGTCCTCGGGAGCCAATGCCGACGCCACAGCATCGATGCTCGGCAACACCTGCGCCGGTTGTCACGGCGTCAACGGGGCAAGCGAGGGACCCGCCTCGCCCATCATTATCGGAATCCACCCCCAAGTCTTCGTCGACATGATGGAGGGCTACAAGAGCGGCGACATCTATTCGACGATCATGGGCCGGATCGCCAAGGGATATTCGACGGAAGATTTCGAGAAGATGGCACAGTTCTTCAACAGCCAGGAGTTCAGGCCGGCTCAGCAGTCATACGATGCTGCACTCGTCGATACAGGTGCCAAGCTGCACGAGAAGTACTGCGAAAATTGCCACGCCGAGGGTGGTACGCCGCTAATCGACGAAGAAACCGGTGAGCCTGCGGAGGATTACTACCTGACGGCCGGTCAATGGACGCCGTACCTTCAGTACACGATGGAAGACTTCCGGGAAGACCGCCGCGAGATACCGAAAAAGATGAGAAGCAAGCTGGACGACATGCTCGAGAAGGAGGGAGAAGGCGGTCTTGCCGCACTCTTCGCCTTCTACGCGAGCCAGCAGTAAAGCCACCGGAGGAGAGAACGGAATGAAGCTCAACAGACGTGATTTCGTAAAGGTTGCCGGTGCCGCGACCGCAGTTGGACTGGTCGGTGCTCCTCACCTCGCCCTCGGCGCGACTCAGAAAGTCGTGATCGTCGGCGGCGGCACTGCGGGCGCGACCGCCGCGAAGTACATCAAGATGGCCGATTCGAGTGTCGACGTGACGATCATCGAGCCCAACGAGGATTACATCACCTGCTATCTGAGCAACGAGGTGCTCGGCGGCGACCGTGCCTTCGACACCCTCAAGGTCGGCTATGACGGCCTCAAGGCTCGCGGGATCAACGTGGTGCACGACACCGCCAGCGGTATCGATGCGGAGAAGAAGATCGTCAAGACGGCAGGCGGGGCCGAGTTCGGCTACGACCGCTGCATCGTCGCGCCGGGTATCCAGATCCTGTTCGACAAGGTCGAGGGCTACAGCGAAGAGGCCGCGCAGACGCTGCCGCACGCTTGGAAGGCCGGTGAGCAGACCATGATCCTGCGCAAGCAGCTCGAAGACATGGCCGACGGCGGAGTGGTCGTGATCTCCGCACCGGCCAATCCCTTCCGCTGCCCACCCGGGCCTTACGAGCGCGCCAGCCAGATCGCCCATTACTTCAAGGCCAACAAGCCCAAGTCGAAGGTCATCATCCTCGACTCCAAGCAGGCGTTTTCCAAACAGGGGCTCTTTACCCAAGCGTGGGAGCGACTCTACGGTTACGGGACCGACAACGCCTTGATCGAGTGGCGTCCGGGTCCGGACGCGGCCGTCAGCCTGGTGAAGGTCGACGAGATGACGGTCGAGACCGGCTTCGGAGACGAGATCAAGGCCGACGTCATCAACATCATCCCGCCGCAGCGGGCCGGCGAGATCGCCCAGACCGCGGGTCTTGCCGACGACGGCGGTTGGTGCCCGGTCGACTTCCGGTCCTTCGAGTCCAAGCTCCAACCCGGCATCCATGTCATCGGTGACGCCTGTATCGCCGGAACCATGCCGAAATCCGCCTATGCGGCCAACAGCCAGGCCAAGGTCGCCGCGGCCGCGGTGGTCGCCATGCTCAAAGGCGAAGAGCCCGGAACACCGTCCTACGTCAACACCTGCTACTCAATTGTCGGTAAGGACTACGGCATCTCGGTCGCCGGTGTCTATCGGATGGCCGAAGACGGCAGCACGATTGCCGACGTCGAGGGTTCTGGCGGTGTCACGCCGATGGATGCACCCGATTGGGCATTGGCTCGCGAGGTGCAATACGCATATAGCTGGTACAAGAACATCGTGACGGACTCCTTCGGCTGAGAGTGTCCGGGAAGAACACGGTTTGATCACGCCGTGACGATGTTGAAAGGGGCTGAAAGGCCCCTTTTTTTGGCTTCTCCTGTTCTGAACCGCGTCGACTCCAACCCCGCCTAAGCCACGCGACGTTAAACCGATACGACAACCGGATCTGTTTGCTCCGGACGCGGTTCAGCCCTGCTGCAGGAGAATCCGCAGATCAAGCACAGCCGCATTGGCGCGTGAGATGTAGGAAGCCATCACCAGCGAGTGGTTGGCGAGAAAGCCGTAGCCGTGACCGTTGAGCACGATCGGACTGACCATCGGTCTGCTGGCGCCCTCCAGATCACGAATGATCTGCGCAATGGAAGCATCCGCGTTCTTCGACGACAGGACGTCGGCGAAATCGATCGAGATGGCTTTCATCATGTGCAACAAGGCCCATGTGTACCCGCGCGACTCATAGTAGATGTCATCCACGAGGTGCCAGGGCGTGCCGGGCCCACGGGGATCGACCGGCCGTTCATCCAGATCGACCGGCTGACCGTCGACCGTCTGTACCAGCGCGGCGGTCAACTCGGAGTCGCCCACGCTGGAGCTCAAGCGCAATGCCAAGCTGCCGAGGCGCTTCTCCACGATCGCAAGATAGGCGGACAGATTGTCGGCGCGGGCATAAAACCGCACGCTGCTCTCCTGCCCGCGGCTCAAATCACGCAGAAAAGCGCGCAGCGCATCCACCGCCTGACCGTATTCCTCCTCGGCCGCCGGCAAGAGCCAGGACGATGCGTCGATGGCCAACTTCACGTCGGCGCGCTTCACATGGTCGCTCTCGATGGACTGGGTCTGCGAGCGACTGAAATCGTTACGTAAGGCATGCACCGAATCGCGCAGTTCCTTCAAGGCGCCGTATTCCCATTTCGGCATGTTGTCGAGATACAGGCCCGGCGGGGTCACATCGTTGTACAGAAAGCCGCCGGACTTGTTCAGAAGGGTTTCGGCAACACCGACCGCCGCCGCGACGACCGCCGT
>JBGSKP010000088.1:0-4840 GCA_041741175.1 Thiocapsa sp.
CTCAGCGAGTTGGCGATGGCGCTGGAGCACGCCGGCCGTGCGGCAGACCTCGAAGCTCTGGTGCGCAATGTCGAACAGCTCGCGCAGTTGGTGGCCCGCACGCAGGAGGCGCTGTCGGGTCGGTTCCCGGATTCCGGCCAACGGTAAGCGAGATGCGGGGCTGTTGGGCGGCCGTGACCGACTGCCGCTTTGAGTCATCTGCCCGGGAAAGTATCGACGAATGGCGCGTTGTCCGGCACTGAAAGCCGACGTGACGTCAAGCAGAACGGCAGCACCCAAAGCCGCAGGCCATCGACCTTGGGGAAATCGAACACCGGTAGCGACCAATTGAACGCTGCGGTCTCGGGGTAGACGAGCACCACATCCCCCCGGCCGTCCAGGTAGCTCTGGCCGTAGGCCTGCAACTGGTAGAAATCACTCTGCGAGAGGCCGTCTTTCTGTGTGCCATTCGCCTTCAGCCCATCCAGTAGCTTCCACTTGGCATCCAGAACCAGCACGTCCCGGTCGGTGTCCCGGATCAGCAGATCCGGCTTCAACCGAAACCAGTTCTGCTCCAGATGGCGAACCAGGTGATGACTGCGCGCCTGCGTCCTCAGGCTCAGCGGCCGCGCGAGTTGTTTCGCCAGATGCTTGGCGACGAATGCCTCGAAAAGCGCCTCCATTGGAAACAGCAACGACGGCGCGCGGTAGCCGCCTATCCCGGTCAAGGGTGACTCCTCGTCGAGGATGATGTGGGCCCACGCCAACGCATCGACGTAGACATCCATTCCCCGGTCCAGGCGTACTCGCTGGAAATCGATCCGGGGCTGCAAAGACATCGGGACGTCCGCAAAGAACGAACTGTAGCTTGCGAGCCAGTTGCTGGTTGGCCAGGGACGCAGACAGCAACAACACGCGCTGCAACGCGGCGTGCAGCAAGCGGTTCTCCGACCGGTCGATCGAAAACTCATCGTGCTCGGTGAAGAAGCGATCCGCCCGATACAGGTTCTGCCGCAGATGCGGCGCCATCAGGAGCTTGCCTCTCCAGGCGAAGAGGTTGTCTTGGCGCCCCTTGGCATCGGCGATCGCATCGATGAACGGGTGCTCCAGGAGCTGGCTGACACTGGCCTTCTCGCCAAGGTCGTACAAGGCCAGAACAACGCCCTCCCACCATCGGACTGAGGCGATCTTCGCCGCGATGAACTGGTTGCGCCATTCCTCGTTGGATACCGAGTCCGTCGCCTGCTCGTACTCCCACTTGAGTAACTTCGACAATTCGTAGGTCTTCCCCGTGCCGGGAGGGCCGTAGTAGATGCGGTTGATGGGTTGCCTCGCGATCTCGGCATCGCCCGTTTCGCCTTCATCCGACTCTTCGCCTGGATCGACCGGGTCGTCACGCAGTTGGTCGGGCCACAGACCCGGCCGCTCGATGTCGAGCGTCAGCCACTCGTCCAGTGACCCTCGCCCGGTCGACAGGGCCGTCTCGATTTGCGCCACCAGTTCCTGCGTCAAGGGTTCCCGATCGAGCTCGGGCACCGCGCCCACCTGTCGGGACCAAGATAGCTCGCGCGTGCGGGTGCCCCGTATCATGCCGAGCACCCCGACCGCGCGCTCGCTGCCGGGGTTCTTGCGACCGAAGCGCACCTGGATGCCTTTGCTCATGTGCCACCAGTCCAGGCCGGCCGAGTGGACGGCCCTCGCCAATCGACAAAATAGCGCCTTGTCCTGCGGCGACCACGAAGCGCGGAAGGTTTGGAACGCGGGCTTGCCATCGAAATGCTTGAGCAGATCCTCGTCGCTCAGTTTTTGACCGAGGTTCAGCTTGGCAACCACCTCGTCGTAGCGCAGCTTGAAGTCGCGGATCGCCTCGACGCTCCACGCGATCAGTTGTTCAAGGGTCCTTTCCAGTCCATCGGCCGCCGGCAGCTTGGCGACAAAAGGGGCCGAAGCGTCATAGGGACCGCGCAGCGCCATGTAGGAATTGCGCGTTGCGTTCGAGTCGTCGAGCCCGACCGTGTCGATTTTGACCACGAAACCGGCCTCTGCATCAAGCTGTGGGGAAAATCACGGCGAAAGTGACGGAACTGACGCGACGGGAGTTGACCTGTATCCCGCTGGACGATGTGGTGTGTGGCGCAGATCATGGAGGCGGGGTTGATAGCGGGCGCCATCCTCACGCGCGATATCGGCGAGGTTGCGCAGACGAACAAAGGCCGATTCGGCCATGCGTCGCGTCACTGCGGTGTCGGTGCGGGTCACAAAGAAGGGATCGGCGGGATCGTTGGCATGGCCTAGCCGGCGCCGATCATCGGCGTATGTCATGAGTGCAGCCGTTAACCGCGGGCCAATCGGGACCAGCCGTGTCTTGTAGAATTTGCTCTCCCGAATGGTGAGCACCTGCGCGCTCAGATCGACATCGGCGAGCGTCAATGCGAGGGCCTCGCTGATACGCAGTCCAGCCCCATAGAGCAACAGCAAGAGCGGGCGCAGGGTCGCTCCTTGGAGCGCCACGCGCGGTGCCTCCAGTTCGCCGGCGGCCTTGAACAGGCGGCGCAATTCCTCCTCGGGGAAAATGTAAGGCCGAAACGGTTCGGGCCGTTTCGGTACTGTCTTGGGCAGCGGCGACAGCGCCACATAGCCCCGACCCAGTGCGAAGCGATAGAAGCCCGTCAACGCTTCATACTTACGGTGCCAGTACCGGGTCACGGGTCCAGAACCGGCGAGGTAGCTGGTCACCTGCTGCGGCTCGACGTCGGTGATGGCAACATCACCCACTGCCTTGCAGAAGGCCTTGAGGATGGTGGCTTCCGTGCGAAAGCGCGACCCCATCGCTTGCTTGAGTGCGACATAGTCATGAACGACTTGGGCGAGATTCATAGCAGCCCGCCCAAATCGAACCGTGCCACCTCACGCAGCCCCGCCAGATCGACTTTGGCATAGTGACGAGTGCTGCTGATGTGACGATGACCAAGATGATCACCAATGGCGTCCAGAGACAGGCCCTCGGCCAAGAGATGACAGGCACAGGCGTGTCGCAGGGCATGGGGACCCCAGTGGGGAGTCTGGACACCCATGTGCGCGTACCGCGATCCTACAACGCCTCAAGGACGTGTTCCGCCGCTACCGCTCGCAGCCGATCGATCGGGTGATCGCCTTGATCAATCCGATCCTAAGGGGGTGGGTAGGCTACTTTCGGGTGGGGCACTCCAGTCGCTGTTTCGGGTATGTCCAAGATTGGGTGGAGAAGACGATTCGGCGCCATCTGATGCGCGCGCGTCAGCGTCAGGGCTTTGGCTGGAAGAGGTGGAGTAGGACGTGGCTGTACGAAGCACTCGGACTCTTCAACGGGTATCGGGTGGCGCCACGGAAACCGAAAGCACTCCCAGCGCAAGCGGTCTCATAACCCTTGGTGTGAAGGCAACAGGAAAGCCCGGTGCCGGAAAACGGCACGCCGGGTTTGACGTGGCGGGAGTTGGAAACGTGATCACGGGAGTCGGACTGAGGGCCAGCGCGAAAGTGCTGGAAATACCACCGGACCCTACCATCGGCGCGCCAGTTCCCGACCCTACCGGAGGGAGGGGAGGCGCGAGCCTTCCCTAGTGTGCCCGGCATGGGCCAAGACTTGCGACCTGCAAAGAGGTCGCCGGAGAGAGTGACGACAACCGTAGCGAAGCGCAAGGTGGACGCCGTGAGGCCAAGCTGAAAGAAGCGTGTAGCAAAGGCACGACCGTAGGAACACGAACAAGCAGTGAGGCCGGATGTGGGCGATGAGCGTGCTAGGGACCGCGAAATCCAACTGTCACCGAAAGACGCATCAGGTAGAGCTTGACGGCACGGGCCGAAAGTCTTGGCACTTACCCGGGGAGATCTCGGGCCTGAGAGGGTTCGAGAAGTCAGCAGAGGCCGTAGTAGCGAAGAAGCCTGGTAACGCGGGTGGAGCGAAGGGCCGAAGGACCACGAAACAGCGAGAACCAACAGACGCGGCGAGACCCGCGAAGTCGTCCGAAGCCTCGGGGCGTTGCAACTGCGGCAGCCACCCTGAAGGACGTGGGAGCCGAGCGGTGTGGAACACCGGAAGGCGAGCACGGGGGCGGCAAGGGGATCGTCACGGAGGGCGGAATCATGACAGTGCTGAATGAGCGTTTGATGGAACTGATGCTCACGGAGGAGAATCTCCAGGCCGCTTACCGACAGGTGAAAGCCAACGGTGGTGCGCCTGGGGTGGACGGGATGGGCGTCAAGGCATTGGCGGAGCATCTCGACCGACATGGCGACCGGATCGCGGCGATGCTCCTGGAGGGGCGCTATGAGCCGAGTCCGGTGCGAGGCGTGGAGATCCCCAAGCCGCAAGGCGGGGTCCGTGTCCTCGGTATTCCCACCGTGCAGGATCGATGGCTGCAACAGGCCATTCAACAGGTCCTGACACCGATGTTCGAGCCGCTGTTCAGTCACAGCAGCTATGGGTTTCGTCCCGGACGCTCTGCCCACGATGCCGTTTGCGCGGCACGCGGGTACCTGCTGGAGGGGAAGACCTGGATGGTTGATATTGATCTGAAAGCGTTCTTTGATCATGTCAACCACGACCGCCTCGTGCACCAGTTGCGCGAGCAGATTGGCGACCCGCGGGTGCTGAGCCTGATTGGGCGCTATTTGCGGGCGGGTCTGCTGCGTCACGGTGAGGTCGAGGTGCGCCTGGAGGGCACGCCACAAGGCGGGCCACTAGCGCCACCAACAAAGTAGCAAACCATCGGGTAAAATGGGGTTTACGCGTGGCTCGGGCCTGTCTGGCGCCTGGGTTCACGGGGATGGTCGATGCCGGGATCACGCTCGTCGTCGACGTGGTCACCGACCGGGAGCCCCA
>JBGSKP010000089.1:0-2072 GCA_041741175.1 Thiocapsa sp.
GGCGATCGCCTCGGCGGCCGGCGTGCAGCCAGGATAACCGCATTGTCCGCACTGCGAGCCCGGCAACAGCTCGGCCACGCGCTCGGCCAGCGGGTTGCCTTCGACCTTCAGATACCGCGCGGCAAGGCCCAGGAGCCAGCCCAGGATGAGACCCAGTGTGGTGAGGCTAAAGATGGCGGCAATCATGTCTTGATGTTCCCAGTATCTTGATATTCTTGGTCAAAGAATTGACCACTCAAACGCGCCGCTCCATCGCACCGGACGCGTTTCAAGCCAGCCCGGCAAAGCCCATGAAGGCCAGCGACAACAGCCCCGCGGCGATGAAGGCGATCGGCGTTCCGGCAAAGACGACCGGTACCTGCGCGAGTGCCAGACGCTCGCGCATCCCGGCAAACAGGAGCATCACCAGGGTGAAGCCCAGTGCCGAGCCGAAGCCGTACAGCACGCTCTGCAGGAAGCCGTGCTCTTCCTGCACATTGAGCAGCGCCACACCCAGGACGGCGCAATTGGTCGTAATCAAGGGGAGAAAGATGCCCAGTACCTGATAGAGCGCCGGGGAGAGCTTGCGCACCGCCATCTCGGTGAACTGCACCACGGCGGCGATCACCAGGATGAAGGTCAGGATGCGCAGAAAGCCGATGTCCAGCGGTTGGAGTACGAAAAACTCAAGGAGCCAGCTCGCGACCGCGGCCAGGGTTAGGACGAAGGTCGTCGCCAGACCCATGCCGAGTGCGGAGTCGAGTTTGTTTGACACACCCATGAAAGGGCAGAGGCCCAGAAACTTCACCAACACCACGTTGTTCACCAACGCCGTGCCGAGAATCAGCATTACATACTCGCCCATAAGTTGAACGCCCTGGCATCGCGACTTCGATGTCTGGCCCTCAGCAAATGCGATGCCAGCCCCTGAAGGTCGGCCTATCTGCTGTCTTGCCGGAGCCCAACGGTGCATCAGGCGGGCACCGGCTGTCGTGCTGCCAACAGAAATACAGGTTGCAGTGCGCGGCGAATGTCGTAAAACTGACAGGGGTATTGGTTGCTCGACCTGGGCATTAGTGCCGCCGACGGCGCGCGAGATCCTGTGATGTGTCGGGCCAGTCGTGGCATCAAGTTTGCTGCGTTGAATTGATCCGAATCCGATTCAGGAGAATGCCGTGCCGGTCCGAGAAGCCCCGGGTGTGGTCGAGCAGGTCGTCATCAACGCTCTCGGTGAGTTTCTGGCCTCGCCCCCCGACGGAACACCGCTCGAAGTGGTCGAGGCATTGACCCTGATGGGTGGCAATGCGCTGGTGCCGCTGCCCCCTCGGCTGTTCTTCGAAGCGGTCGAGCAATCGCCGGTGGCCATTTCAATCACCGACGCCAATGCAACGATCCTCTATGCCAACCGCGCCTTCGAGACCCTAACCGGATACGGTCGCGAGGAGGTACAGGGGCAGAACGAGGCGATCCTCTCCAGCAACGCGACCCCGGAAAGTGTCTACAAGCTCCTGTGGCGGACGATCCAGCGCAAAGAGACTTGGACCGGCACCCTGGTGAACCGGACCAAGCAGGGCGTGGACTATCTGGCCGAGCTGATCATCTCGCCGGTTCTGGATCGCGATGGCGATCTTCAGTATTTTCTCGGGATGCACCGGGATATGACCAAGGTGCACGAGTTGGAGGGGGCGCTACGCCAGCAGAAGACGCGGATCGAGACCGTTTTGGACGCCGCCCCGGTCATCGTGGTGTTGCTCGACAGTGCCGGTCGAATCATCCTCGACAATCAGGAGTACAAGAAGCTGCTGGGGGATCTGCGCGGCAAGGAGCCTGCCGATGTGCTGCGCGCGGCGGTGAGCGAGCAGCTCGGTGTTGATGCCTTCGCCGCCTGTCTGGAGGGGCGTGGTTTCAAGGATGTGGAGGTCGGCATCGAGATCCCAGGTTCGATGGGGCCGCGTTGGTTCGCCTGCTCGGGAACCCCGGTCGAGGAGAGCGATGCCAGCGCAAGGACCTATTTCGGTCGGCAGGCGCCGGGGGATCGGCGGCTGCTGCTGTTGGCGAGCGAGGTGACGGCGCGGCGCCGCGAGATCGAGCGC
>JBGSKP010000090.1:0-11227 GCA_041741175.1 Thiocapsa sp.
CTGGTGCGCCGGCAGACCCTCGCCGAGCAGATCGCCGAGGCGCAGCGCACACCCGCCGATGTCCTGACCCAGATGGATCCCGCGGCGAGCGAGTCGGTTTGGCAAGAGGCGCTGGCGAAGACGAGCGCGCGCATCCAGAGACTGGGTGCGGTCAACCTGGCCGCGGTCGACGAGTATCGGCAGCAGGCCGAGCGCAAGGTTTACCTGGATGCGCAGCACCAGGACATCAGCGCCTCGCTCGACACACTGGAGCAGGCGATTCGCAAGATCGATCGCGAGACGCGCAGTCGCTTTCGCGACACCTACGACAAGGTCAATCAGGGGTTTCAGCAGCTTTTCCCGCGCCTGTTCGGTGGCGGGCATGCCAGTCTGGATCTCACCGACGAGGACCTGCTGGAGACCGGCGTGAGCGTTATGGCGCGCCCGCCGGGTAAGCGCAATTCAAGCATTCATCTGCTCTCGGGCGGGGAGAAGGCATTGACCGCCGTGGCTTTGGTTTTTGCCATCTTCGAGCTCAACCCGGCGCCGTTCTGCATGCTCGACGAGGTCGACGCACCGCTCGACGACGCCAATGTCGGGCGTTTCTGCGAGCTGGTCCGCTCCATGTCGGACCGGGTGCAGTTCGTTTTTATCAGCCACAACAAGGTCACGATGGAGATCGCCGATCATCTGCTCGGCGTGACCATGCACGAGCCGGGTGTCTCCCGTCTGGTGTCGGTCGACGTGGATGAAGCCATTCGGCTTGCCGCGGTGTCCTGAGTGCGGTCGCCGCGCCCCGGCTCGCCCCGATCCGGTTCGTGTTGGGGCGAAAACGCTGAGGTGCGGCGGCCAATCAGATTTAATCCGGGCCGACCGGGGATACAGCTTGGTCGCGCATTGGTATACTTCCCTCCCTGTCCTGACCGCCAAAGCAAGAATATAGAGCCTGAATGGACGCTAATACGATCCGAATCATCCTGATTATCGTCGGGGCCCTCCTGATCCTTGCACTCTTCCTATGGGAGAGGAGCCGCCGCGCCGATGCGGCGGACGAGGATGGCGACTATGAGGAGGCCGACTCCCCATATGGCTTGCCGCACACGAAGCGCGAGCCTCGGTTCGGTGCCGTTGTCGAGGACGAGGAGAGCGTCGGGCCGGTACGCGTGGTGCGTACCCGGTCACCGACGTCCGAGTCAGGCGACGATGACGAGTCGAGACGCCGTTTGGAGATCGACTCGGGGCGCTATGCGGAGCAACAGCCCCCGGCGAATGCCGAGCCTCTGCTGATCCAGTTGAGTGTGAGCGCGCGTCGCGAGCCGTTTGCGGGTCCCGATCTGATCTCCGCGGCCGAGTCATGCGGTCTGCGGCCCGGACAGATGGACATCTTCCACTGTCTCGACGAGTTCGACGATCACACACGCATTTATTTCAGCATGGCCAACATGGTCAAGCCGGGGACCTTCCCGTTTGACGACATGGAAGAGTTTTCCACCCCGGGTCTGATGCTGTTCGCGCAGTTGGACGGGCGTCCAGAGGACATGACCATCCTGGAGGAGATGACGGCCACCGCCCGTAAGCTCGCCAGCGTGCTCAACGGCGACGTCCTCGACGAGACACGCCGTCCGCTGACCGTCAGTAGAGAGGAATCGCTGCGTCAGGCCGTGCTTGATAACGAGCGCCGATGGTCGAAAACGGCGGAGCGTTAGTCGGAGCCGACGCGGCGCGAGACCGCGCCGCCTGGCTGCGCGGCGAGCTCGAGCATCACAATTATCGTTACTACGTGCTCGATGATCCGGAGATCCCGGACGCCGAATACGATCGCCTGTTTGCCGAGCTTCAGGTACTTGAGGCCCGCTATCCCGACCTGATCAGCGCGGATTCGCCCACTCAGCGGGTTGGCGCCGCACCGCTCGCGGGCTTCTCGTCGGTTCGGCATCGAGTGGCGATGATGTCGCTGGACAACGCCATGGACGACGGCGCTTTGGCCAGATTCCACGGTCAGATCCGCGATGCCTTTCCCGAGCGGGAGCCGATCCTCTATACGGCAGAGCCCAAACTCGACGGCTTGGCCCTGAGCATCCGTTATGAAGGGGGCCTGCTGGTGCAAGCCGCGACCCGAGGCGACGGCACCACGGGCGAGGACGTCACACTCAACGTGCGCACCATCAAGAGCGTGCCGCTGCGTCTGACCGGGGAAGGGTGGCCCGCCATGCTCGACGTGCGCGGCGAGGTCTACATCACACATGCTGGCTTTGCGCGTCTCAACGCGGACGCCGAGGGCCGCGGTGAGCGGATCTTTGCCAACCCACGTAACGCCGCGGCAGGCAGTCTGCGTCAGCTCGATCCGCGGATCACCGCGACGCGGCCCTTGCGTTTTTGTGGTTATGGATGGGGCGAGTTCTCGGGCGCTACGTTGGACAGCCAGTATCAGATGCTCCAGCGGTTGGCCGGATGGGGAATCCCCGTTTCCAGGGAGCTGCGACTGGTCGAGGGTCTGGAGGGCTGTCGCGTCTATTTCGAGGACTTGGCTCGTCGCCGCGATGCGTTGGGCTATGCGATCGACGGCGTCGTCTTTAAGGTCGACCGCATTGCGGATCAGGCGCAGCTTGGCGCCACTGCGCATCATCCCAAGTGGGCGATCGCCCGCAAATTTCCTGCCAGCGAGGAGCTGACCCGCGTCGAGGCGGTTGAGTTTCAGGTCGGGCGCACCGGTGCCGTGACGCCGGTCGCACGGTTAACCCCCGTCCAGGTCGCCGGTGTCACCGTATCCAACGCGACCCTGCACAACATGGATGAGGTTCTGCGCAAGGATGTGCGGGTCGGCGATACCGTGTTCGTGCGTCGTGCGGGCGATGTGATCCCGGAGGTCGTGAGGGTTCTGGTCGATCGTCGACCGCCCGGAACCCGACCCGTAGCGCTGCCGAGCGCTTGTCCCGTGTGCGGCTCGGATGTGATCCGTCCGCCCGGCGAGGTGGTGGCACGCTGTAGCGGTGGGCTGTACTGCCCGGCACAGCGTAAGCAGGCGATCAAACATTTCGCCTCGCGCCGCGCCATGGATATCGAAGGTCTCGGCGAGCGGCTCATCGATCAGTTGGTCGATCTGGATCTGGTCCGCCAGCCGGCGGATCTGTACCGCCTGACGTCGGAGCAGCTTGCCGGTCTGGATCGCATGGGCGAGAAGTCTGCCGCCAATCTGATCGAGGCGCTGGAACGCAGCAAGTCGACTACCTTTGCACGCTTTATCTATGCGCTGGGGATTCCCGACGTTGGTGAGGCCACCGCTCAGGCACTTGCGGAACGCTTCCATGGCATCGCCGATCTGGCGCAAGCCCGCGAGGCCGATTTCCTTCTGGATCGCGGCGTCAAAGGCGTCGGGCGCGAGACGGCCGGCGCCCTGTATCGCTTTTTGGTCGATCATCCCGACCTGGAAGAGGGGATTCTCGACGCCAGCGCCGATGACAGCCCCGATTCCAACGCGGATCCGAGTCTCGATCCGGGCAGGCCGCGGATCGGCAAACAGGCCCGCCTTGCAGACTGGTTGACGGGACTCAAGCTGCCGGGTCTAACGCGAAACCGTGCACAGGCGCTGTCCGATGCGTTCGGAGACCTGACCGCGCTGCGCAACGCCGAGCTTGAAGACCTCTATTTCAACAGCACACGGCTAGTCGAAGGCATTGGACCGGTCGTCGCAGCGGAGATTGCGGGTTTCTTCACGCAAGTGCACAATCTCGACGCGATCGAGCGGCTCATTGAAGCCGGGATCCGCTGGCCCGAGCCGCCAGCGACCCGGAAGATCACCGAGACGCGCCCACTCGCCGGCAAGACGATCGTGATCACCGGGACACTGAGTCGTCCGCGTGATGAGATTGCCGAGTGGCTGCAGACGGCCGGGGCGAAGGTCACCAACAGCGTCTCGAAGAAGACGGATTATCTGGTCGCCGGCGAGGAGGCCGGCTCCAAGCTCGAGAAGGCGCGGGTGCTCGGTGTCGCGATTCTCGACGAATCCGGATTGCGAGCCCTGCTCGGTCTGTCCTGAACGATGCGCAGCCGGGGGTCGGCCGCGTTCTACGCCATAACGATAACCAGAATCTCCAGACAACAAGAGGCCGCCGCGAGCGGTCCATTGCCGCAGTTGCTGCATCCCCGGGCCAAGCGATTCTGCTCGGCAGGCTCCGTTTTCGCGAGCTTGATCAGCCCTGTCGGTCATCGAGCATGACTCGATACGACCTGTGCCCTGTCCCGAAGAGGAGGACATGGGGCCGTCCGTGACCGCCGATTCCAGGCGATCGATCCGACCATCCAGACCAAGACGGACCATCTCCCATGCATGAGTTGACCAAAGAGCAACAGATCCTGATCGCGATGCGCAAGACATTGTCGGCGATCATCCGGGATGTGACCCCGCCGCCGGGGATGCGCCACCCCTTGAGCGAGCCCACGATCGAGGATGTGCGCCAGTGCTTCGGTTTGATCGCGGCCCGCGAGAAGGAGTTGGCAGACGCACAGGGGCGTGGCGGAGAGCGGCCCTATTATGTCGATGAGCCGCCGGATACGCATGTCGTCCCGATTGCCGGTATCAAGAAGCGTCAGGACTAAGCCCATGACATGCGCCTTGCCTGATGTGTGCTCAGCGGTGCGGTGGCGGATCCTTGTGCAGTCAATGGTGTTGATCCTGGCAGTCGGTGTCTGTCAGCAAACTGCCGCGCGCGATTCGGTATCCAGTGAAGAGCCGGAATGGTCCTACTCCGGGTCCACCGGACCTGATCAATGGGGTGAGCTTGCGCAGGCGTATCGAACCTGTGCGACAGGCGAACTGCAATCGCCCATCGATATCACGGAGGCTCAGCGGGTCACTTACACGCCGCTGCTGTTTCGCTATCGATCACAACTGCTTGAAGCTGAGAATACCGGACGTGTGGTCCGTCTCATCTCGCCGCCCGGCAGCGCACTCGTAGTGCGTGGTCAGGCCTATGATCTGACCGAGTGCAGTTTTCATGTGCCGGGTTTACACGCGTTTAGCGGCGTTCCGGCCGAGGCCGAAATCCATATGATGCATCGTGACGGGCAGGGCGGCTATGCCATCGTCGCCGTGCCGTTGCGTGTTGGCGAGCGTGAGAACCGGATTCTCGATCGCATTCTGGACTACTTTCCGGTGCGTCCGGGCGAGCGGGTTCGTCAACGACAGGTCGGGATCAATCCGCTGTTTATGCTGCCGATCGATCGCAGCTATTACCGGTACACCGGATCGCTTGTGTCACCGCCCTGTACCGAACCGGTCCTCTGGTTCGTGTTTCGCGAGCCGCTGGAGGTGAGCGCCACGCAAATCCAGCGCATCGCCCAGGCGGTCGGTGCGAACGCCCGTCCCATCCAGCCGCTCAACGGCCGTCCGGTTTTCTCGCTCTTCCGCTACTGATCGCTCGAACAACAAAAGGCCGCCGCTCCTGTTGGCTAGAGCGGCGGCCTTAAGTCCTCTTCCGATGCCTGTCTGAACCATCTCAATTGCGTCTCGCCAACGTCCCGGTTGAGGCGAGGGTGCGTCGGGCGCTCTCAGTGCCCGGCGTACCGCACGCGGTTTATCGCGCCCCGATCGTCTGCTCGGCTGCGGCGATCAGCACCGGGTCGGTCAGGTCTGCGGGCAGATGCGTGAATTTCTCCACCATCGCCGGCCACATGAGGTTGTAATAAAGCTCGCCGCGGACCAGGACCACCCCTTCGGCAGGGATCTCATAGACGATCTCGCGCAGCTCATGGGGCTTGAGGCGGGTGTCCTCTCCGGTCTGGGTGGCGGTCGGCGGCGGTGCGGGCATGCCCTTGTCGTCCGCCAGGCCATAGAAGAAGTAGGCTTGCGGATCGCCTTTGGAGGGGTGTCCCTCGGCGTTCTGCCAGATTACTTCGCCCTGCTCATTATAGGCGGTCAGCGTCATGTACATGTTGCGAAAGGGTGCGCCGGTGGGGATGGAATGGGGTTGCGCGTTCTGCAGTAAGACCCTGGTCTTGATCACCTCGCCATCGCGCTCGCTGCGGACATCGAAGGCGACTGCACGTTTAAGCATGCCCTGATCGTGTCCGCCGCCCATGGTGTGATCGACTAGACCGCCCGAGACAGGCATATGACAAGACTGGCAGGCGACCTTGCTGCCGCTGGCGATGAACTCGTTGCCGGTCGCGCACAGGGGCACGCCCTGCGCATTATTGCGTTGATCGTGACACCCCATGCAGGCGTCCGAGGTCTTCATCAAAAAGGGGCTGGCGTCCATCGAGAGTGCCGGAATCGCGATGCCGTCGATCTCCACGGGCTCGCCTAGATGCGGGTTCGGCTTCTGGGTGCCGACGGCTTCGTCCACGGCGCCGCCGAACAGGTCATCGCCAGCCGCTGCGAGCTGCTGAACGCCGCGCGGGAAGCCGGCAGGGCCTTGCAGCCTGTTCGAGACCTCGTATGCCTTCAGGCCGAGTCGCAGCTTGCCGTCCTCGCCCTGGATACCTTTGTAGCTCTGAAGTGTATGACAGGCGACGCAATTCACGCCTTCGCTGTAGGCCACATGGGCATCGAGCTTGGTGGTCTGATCGCGTGCCGCGTTCGGGGCGTGGCATTGCAGACAGACCGGAAAGGACCCGGTTTTTTGATGAACCTGGTCTGCGGCCTTGGGGTCGCCGACCTCCTGCTTGTAGAAGGTGCCGTGGATGGGATCCTTCAGCGCGGTGCTGTTGGCATGCATCGATCCTTGCCACTGCCGATAGATTTCCTCGTGGCAGGTCTGGCAAACCTCGGCCGAGATCAGGTGAATCGGCTCGGCCGTCTCCTCGCTTGCCACCGCCGGGCCGGCGAGACCGCCGAGACCGAGCGTAAGGCTGAATGCTATCGAAAGTCCCGCGCGCATGCGTCGCATGGTGTGTCACTCCTTTTCTGTTTGATATGGAGGGTGTGATTCGGGGGGTCGTTCAGCCGCTCCGGATTGGTCACGATTCACTCTAACCGGGAAAGTGCGACTGATCAATGACAGGCACATCGTGTCAGCCTGGATCTGTTATTCGTAAAATAAGCAAATTCTTATAAGTCAATGTATGATCGATTTAATGACGGTATAAGGCGCGCTATCAGTTGCACTTTGAAATGAAATTAAAACAGTTATAAAAAATAGATTGTTCTGCTTCCGGGATCCTCATCAGGTATCGAAGATGAGGCGAGATACGGATGGGTTGTGATGGAATATCGATAGATACTGAATTAGATTACCCCGTCGGAGCGCTCTATAATCTAACCTGCTCTCCCTTCTGGCAGGCTTCAGAGGTCGTTGCGATGTCCCGCGTGCTGTTATCGAAGTCCATTCGCTTTGCGCTCTGTCTTTTGATTCTATTGGTGACGGGACCCACAGTGGCCGAGAAGGTCAAGCTCGATGCGAGCCAGTGGGGACACGCAGCAGGCGACGCCTGCGTCAGTTGTCACACCAAGTCATCAAGCGGCCTGGCGCAGCAATGGCGCGACAGCGCCCATGCGGCTGCCGGCGTGAACTGCATGGACTGTCATCAGGCCGAGCGCGCCGATGTCGATGCAATCGAGCACGAGGGACAGGTGATGGCGACGATCGTCTCACCGAAGGATTGCGGGCGCTGTCACACCAAGGAGTTCGAGGAGCAGCAGGGCTCGGTGCATGCCGAAGCCTATTCGATCATCGAGGCGCGACTGCCGGCACTGGCCCACAACGTCGGCGGCTCTGCAATGCAGGCCGCGTCCTGCGATCAGTGTCACGGCTCGCGCGTGAAGATGCGGGGCGACGGCACGCTGGATCCGGCGACCTGGCCCAACTCAGGCATCGGGCGTATCAACCCGGACGGATCTAAGGGTTCCTGCTCCGCCTGTCACGGCCGACACCGCTTCTCCAAGGCGCAGGCACGCGAGCCGGAGGCGTGCGTGCGGTGCCATTCGGGTCCGGATTCGCCGGATAAGGAGATCTTCGAGGCATCCAAGCACGGCATGGTTTACAGCGCCCACCGCGATGAGATGCATCTGGATGCGGACACTTGGGTTGCCGGGCGCGACTATACGGCCGCGCCGACCTGTGTGACCTGCCATATGGGTGCGGCCGGCAAGCTTCCGTCGACCCATGATGTGGGCCTGCGCAACGTCTGGAGCCTGAATACCCCGGTCTCCAGGCGGCAGTTCCTGGTGATCTTCGAGGACGGGCGCAAGATGGAATTGCCTGCGGAGGAGCCCGCGCCGCGGCGCGGTGCGGAGATGGCGCGCGCCGACGGCACGGTCGGTGTGGTGAAGTCGGTCGCGACCCCCGAGCGACGCCGTCAGGCCATGAGTCTGGTGTGTGTGGAGTGCCACGGCAAAGGCTTCACTGAGGGATTCATGAAGCAGTTCGACGCGGTGGTCGAACTCTACAACAGTAAGTTCGGCGAGCCGGCGCGCGCGATCATGGCCGGGCTCTACGCGCGCGGTCTGCTGACCCGGACCGCCTTCGACGAGCCGATCGAGTTCACCTACTGGGAGCTGTGGCACGATGAAGGCGCACGCGGTCGGCACGGCGCATCCATGATGAGTCCGAACCACGCCTGGTGGGAAGGCATGTACCTGGTGGGTCGCAATTTCTATGCGCGCTTCCTCCCGGAGGCCCGCGCGGCAGCCGGCGAGCATGCCGGCGAGGTGGTGGATGCCGTCCTGCAGGACAATGCACAACATCAGTGGCTGGAGCAGCCCGATCAGACGAGCGACATCCTTGGCTTCGGCCGGTCGGAGGCGCCGTGATGACGAAGCTGGCCGCGCCCTTGTTCATTACCCGTCATGTCTTGATTGCGCTGGTGGTCGGCGGCGTTGGCGGGGTGCTCTTCATGGCCTTTCTGCTTGAGTTCGATCACTACACCAGCAGCAATGCTTTCTGTACGACCTGCCACTCGATGTCCTACGCCGAGGAGACCTATCGACAGACGGTCCATTACGATTCGGCATCCGGCGTACGCGCCTCATGCGGCGACTGCCACGTTTCCAAAGGCGTCTTCGCCGCGACCTGGGACCATGCAATCGGCTCCAAGGATCTGTTCAAGCAGCTTTTCGGGCCGGATTACGACGACCCCGTGGTGAATGCGCTGCATCTGCCCGAGGCGGCGTTTGCTGCGCGCAGATGGTTTAAATCACGCGACTCGGCGACCTGCAAACGCTGCCATGTCCAGGATGCGATCCAGGGCAAGCGCGCCGACACGGCCGCGATTCATCGTGAGGAGACCGAAGGCAAGTCCTGCATCGATTGCCATTACAACCTGGTGCATCGCAAGGTACCGGATGAGAGCACCTTCAAGCGGGACGCCTGGAACCGGATGGTGGAGGAGGAGTTCGGCTTGGAGACGGGGTCGGCGGAGCAGGTGTTGGGTGCGCACTGAGCGCGATGTGATCCCGCATTGAAGCCTGATCGGACGCGTGTGTCGCCGGGGGGATCCGGATGACGCGAGTCATCCGGATCCGAGCGGTCTAGTGCTCGCAGTTGTCGAGCACGTGCCTCGTGCCTGGCATGACGGCGATGACGAAGGCGAGGGCTAGCGTCATAACACCGCCAAACACAGCCAACAAGGCCAGGTGGGCAGTCGGTACGGGCAGCCCAGCGGTTTCGGCAATCAGGAGTAACAGGATGCCGGATAAGAGTAGACCGGCGGACAGGACGACGGTTGAGCGCAGTGCGGTACAGGAGATCATCGCGATCTCTCCATGTTTTATAACATAAGCAAATTCTAATACAAAAACCCCGCGATGCAATGACGATGTGCCGGAGCCGTGTGAGACGGGTTACAGTTCGGGCAACAGACGTTGCGCGTCCATGATGAGTCTGTCCGCGTGTCGATCCAGGTGGTGCATGGCGCGCCAGCCGCCGACCGACTCACCGGTGGCGTGCCAGATGCGGTGCTCGCTGAAACGCTCCGGGGTGAGTGTCTCGATGCGGTTCAGTCCGAGTCCATAGCCGTAGCGCGGCACGCAGTCCTGGCTGGGTCGGATCAGGCGGCCATCGGCGGACTGGATCACGCGGCCGGCTGGACGTCCGCACGAGAAGTCGCGCACCAGCGGGTTGGCGGGGTGCGGGGTCCAGTGCCTGCTGAGTGGCGAGTCGGCGGAGAAGGCAAACAGCGACTCATTCATCCGCACGCGCCCGACGCGCGCGGCACAGAAGAGCCACCAGTGACCATTGTGCTCGAACAGGGTCGCGTCCGCGGCCTCGATATCGGTCAGCAGGCTGTGCTGGCGTACCCAGCGATCCGGAAACCCCGTGCAGCGGTAGAGGTCGACACGGCGACTGCGGGCACTCTCCGGGACCATGAACAGTTCCCCGCGGTAGTCAAACAGGAAGGGATAGGAGAGGTGGCGGCTTTCCTCGATGACGACACGCGCCGGGCCAATCGGCTGCAGGTCCGGACCGAGTTGCAGCACGCTGATGCAACCGACGCCGCGATCCCGCAGGAGCTCTTCGACAAAGACATAGAGCTGTCCATCGCGGCGCCACAGAAAGGGGTCCGCCCAAAAGCGATCGGGAGGCGGTAGGATCGGTGTCAGGCGCGCCGGGTCGGGCAGCGCCGTCGCGCCGGGCTCGTCGTGCCCGATGAGCAGGAACCACTGTGGCCAGCCGTTACGCTCGGCGTGTCGATCCCGACGTTTGCAGATAGCCAGTGCGTGTTTCTGACGCAGACGTCGAACGGCTCGGGTGAATCGATCGGGCATGCCGAGTGGACTCAACCGCCGTCGCCGTCACCCTGGGTGACATAGATGCCGGTTGCGCGCTCCGGGAGATCACGCGTGAGCAGGGCTCCTGAGCGTCCCGCTTTGGACAGCTTGACCGAGAAACCGAGCCGATCAAGCAACCGACGCATGTCGGCCCCGCTGTAAACGCACTCCGCCCGTTCGACACGCAGACGCCGCAGCTCCTTCAATGCGGCCGCCAGCAGGGCCTCGCGAGCGCCCTGGTCATTCGGTGTGGTGAGCAGATCGAGGATCTTGCCCCGTCTTCGGCGCCCACGGTCGAAGGCGCGGATCACGCAGTAGCCGCGTAAGCTGTGCGATGCGCTGATCGTCAGAACGCTGTGCTCGGCGGCGTCCGGATGCGCGAGATAGCGCCAGTTCAGCAGGTCGGCGTCGCGTCGACAGATGGCCGGATAAGCCGTTTTCACCATGCTCCAGAGCGTGTCGAAGCGCTCATCGAAAGGGCCGTCATGGCGCTCGACCGGAAGAGCGGGGCGCGGGCTTGGCCCGAGCGCCAGATCAACGACT
>JBGSKP010000091.1:0-2371 GCA_041741175.1 Thiocapsa sp.
GCGTCCAGAGTCGTTCGAGCACCGCGCGCTGTCCCGGCCAGCCGTCGATGCCGAAGGCACGCGCCAGCACGCGTTTGACATTGCCGTCCAGAATCGGATGGCGTTGGTCCAAGGCCAGCGACAGGATGGCACCGGCGGTGGAGCGCCCGATGCCCGGAAGCGCCAGCAGGGACGCGATGTCGGCCGGGAATACGCAGTCGTGGCGATCTCGAATCAAGCCAGCGGCGCGTTGCAGATTGCGCGCACGGGCGTAGTAACCGAGGCCGGACCAGAGTGCCATCAGGCGATCCTCGTGGGCCTCGGCGAGGTCCGCGACCGTCGGAAACTGCTCGACGAAACGCTCGAAATAGGGAATGACGACCGCGACCTGCGTCTGCTGGAGCATGATCTCCGAGACCCAGACCCGATAGGGCGTGGGGTCGCGCTGCCAGGGCAGATCTTTACGGCCGTGCCGATCGAACCAGGTCAGCACCGCATGCGAAAACCACGCCGAGGGGTCGGCGCCCGGCGGGATCAAGATGCGCTCTCCGCTCTCGGGGACGCGCAGTTCCAACAGAGGTCGAAAGCGCCGTCCACCGACTCGCCGCAGCGCGCACAGGTCCAGGCCGCGCCACAGTCGCGCTGCGCCGCCTCGGCCTGAAACCGGGCGAGCAGCTCGCGACCGCGCTCACCATCGGCGTCTTCGAGGATCCAGACAGTCGGGGAGATGTCGGCCGGTAGACCACCGGCCGCGCCGGACAGATAGTCGCCCAGGATCACGCTGTCGACGCGATGCCGGTCGAGGAAATCGTGGATGAGCTGTGCCTCGAGTGAGTCACGGGCCTGGTAGAGGCGATGCATGCGGCGTATCGGATTGGAGCGGGTGATGGGAATCGAACCCACGCTATCAGCTTGGGAAGCTGAAGTTCTACCATTGAACTACACCCGCGTTGTCGCCTTAGTGTAGGCGTTGGTCGTCACGCAATCAAGGTCGAGCCGCCCCGTGATTGAGCCACCCAGGTCGACCCGTCGGGGCTCACGGGTCGGCAATCAGGCATCCATGCTGTACATCGTCTCGATGGCGTCGCGGTATCGCGCGACGACCTCCCCGCGCTTGACCTTCATGGTCGGGGTCAGCAGGCCGTTGTCTACGGACCAGGGTTCAAGTGTCAGCGCGACCCGACGAATCTTCGCATAGCCCGGAAAACCGTGCAGCGCCGAACGCAGACGTTTGAGGATCAGCTTGTTGAGCTGCGGATCATCAAGGCTTTCCGAACTGTCGGGGTCAAGCCGCTGCTCCCGAGCCAATCCGGGCCAGAGGTCGGCATTCAGGACCAGCAGCGCGGTGAGATAGGAATGGCCCTCGCCGAGCACCACCACCTGCTCGAACAGGGGATCCATCGCGATCGCCAGCTCCATGTCGGCAGGCGGCACTTTCTCGCCGTTCGAGAGTACCAGGACGTCCTTCAGACGGCCGGTGATGTAGATGTGTCTGCCCTCCAGGCGAGCCTGGTCCCCGGTATGCAGCCAGCCATCCCGGCTCAAGACCTTGCCCGTAGCGGTGTGGTTGTTCCAGTAGCCCAGCATCACATTCTCGCCCTTGACCAGGAGCTCGTCCTCGGCGCCGATGCGCAATTGAACACCCCGCAACGGCACCCCGACGCTCTCCGGGATATTGTCCTTGAGCGGGTTAAAACTGATCACCGGACTGCTCTCAGTCAACCCGTAGCCCTGCAACAGAGGCAGGCCCAGACTGATAAAGGTATGCGCCACCCCGGCGGACAGGGGTGCCCCGCCGCTCACGGCAACACGCAGTCGTCCGCCGAGCTTGGCGACCACCTGAGCAGCCACTTTACGGCGCAGCAGCGGCCAGAGCAGCAGCAACGGATGCCAACCGCCTCGACCCTGCTCACGCAGGAAGACGCGCCAGCCGGACGCCACGGCGAGCCGGAACAACCAGCGCACCGGCGCCGGCCGGCTCTTCAGTTGATCGAGTATACGGTGATGAATACGCTCGAAGACACGCGGTACCGCGATGATGGCGGTCGGACGGATACTCTGCATGTCATCGGCAAGCTGTGCGACGGAGCGCGAGAATGCTACGCATGACCCGGCCATCATCGGCAGGTAATAGCCGCCGGTGCGCTCCAGCATGTGAGACAGCGGCAGAAAGGACAGAAAGACATCCTCCGGATAGCAGTCGATCACCGTCAATGCGCCGTGGGCGTTGCTGAGGATGTTGCGGTGGCTGAGCATGACGCCCTTCGGCCGACCGGTGGTACCGGAGGTGTAGACGATAGTTGCCAGAGCGCCCGGATCGCCGTCGCGCCGCTCCGGAACGCGGAGAGTCTCCGGCAGCCAATCCTCGACGACGACCACGCGCGGGTCGGCC
>JBGSKP010000092.1:0-5884 GCA_041741175.1 Thiocapsa sp.
CGCGGCGCCGGTTGCCTGGCGCAGCGTGCTGCTGCCCTGGCCGGAATCATAGTCCGAGGTGGCACAGGCGCTCAGCAGCAGCGTAGCGGCAGCGACAAGCGCGATTGGAATGTTTTTCATCATTGGCATGTGGTCGTTCTCGTTGCGTGGTTTGTGTCCAGCGTCCTGGACGCTGCGTAGGCTGGTCGGCCGCAGGCGAGCCGCGCCGAGCCGTTCTGCTGCCTTAGGAACGATTCAAAAACAACGGTGAAACAACGTGCTCGCCCTGTTTCTGAATCGTTGCTTTTCAAGTCCTGCAATCACGAAATGCATGATTGCAAGGCCCATTGGCGCTATCGGGAATCCGCCCTACAGCCTTGGATTTACTCCTCCTGGCAGATGCCGTTGGCGCCGTGCTTGCCGGTGTACATGACGGAGGCGGTGCCGTCCGCGTTGATGCCGATGGAGATGGTGACGCCGGCACCCGTGACATCGTAGGTGGTGTCGCTGATCTTCTTGAGCGTGGCCTCGTTGCCGTTGATGTAGGCCGGCCCGCCCTCGTCGGTGTGCAGCTCGATGTTGCCGGGGCAGCGGTAGTTGAGCGTCGGCAGGCCCGCCTGGGCGGCGCCGGCGAGTAGGAGCAAGGAAAGGGCGGTCAGTCGTTTCGTCATGATGATGATCCAGTCATGGTCAATGGAAATGGTATAGGCGCGGCGCAGTGGGTCCGTCGGGTAATTGGCGATGTGGGCAACACCCTTGCGGCCATGCGGCGTGGCGTCTGGGGCCTTCAAGCTTGTCGAATGCGGCGAGGAACGAACCGCATCAGGCGCGAAGGATGTGGTCGTTCTCGTTGTGGCTTGCTGCCACTGTCGTGGACGCTGCGTTGGCTGGTCGGCCACAGGCAAACCGCTCCGAGCCGGTCTGCTGCCTTGCCGACACTAGTCGCCCGACAGCGGGATGCGAATCTTCTGGCCCGGGAATATCAGATTGGCATCCTTGATCACCTCGCGGTTTGCTTCAAAGATACGCGGATAGGCGTTGGCATCGTCATAGAACCGCTTGGCGATGGCCGAGAGCGTGTCGCCCTTCTCGATGACGTAGAACTCGACCTTGGCGGTCTGTGCCGGGGCATCGAGCTGATCTGCCTTGACCTCCGCGACGCCCTTGACGTTGCCGGCCATCAGTACCGCCTTCTCCATCGCCTCGGGGCTGTCGGCGTGTCCGCTGAGCAAGACGACGCCATCCTCGCAGCCGACGTTGAGATCCCGGATACCCGGGTTGTCCTGCTCGATCTCTTCCTTGATCTTCTCGCCGGCCTCGGCCTCTTTGCCGATTAGATGCTTGCCGACCTCTTTCGCAAAGTTGAAGAGCCCCATGGTGTTCTCCGGTGTGTGGCAGGCCGTGATTGATCGACCGAGATTGGCGAAAACCCGAGCCGGCGCCCGGGACCCGAATGAGGAACCCGGCCAAACCAAAGTGGCGGGAAGGATAGACACAAGCACACCGCGCTGTCTGTCGGGCAAAATCCGTCAGGAAATCCCTGACAAGGGCGACGGGCGGAGCCAGACGCGACCATCCGGGAAGAGTCCGCCCGTTTTTTGCCATCCGATGAAACGGCAGGTCAGGCCGCCTTGGCGATGTATTGGCAGCTCGATCTTCCGCTCGCCGAGCGGTCGGCGAAGATCGGGCGGTGGGCCCGAGTGCGCCGAGACGATTTGCTCGGCGGGATGGCTGTTCGGCTCGATGCACCTCGCGCGCGAGCCAGAGGTCCGGCGGCGCGATTCCGCGGCGGGATCGACGCTGTAGGGGGTTTCCTGACGAAGAAGCTCTGACTTGTGGCGGTCCGGGTTTGCGACGAAAATTACACGTGTACGCGCGGCAGTATCATTCCTTGGACCGATAGGGCACCGAGGCTGAGGAGGGCGATCGCTCCCGTCATCCCGGTCAGCATCTCTCGCGTGGTTTTCTCGAAACGACCCTAACTCGGTGGAGCGACCCTCATGCCTCGACGAGCCCGGAGCACTAGACTCATGCGCATTCGCCTGGTCGTTTCCTTCTACGCGGTCGCGATACTCCCGTATGGAGCAGGCGCAGGCGTGCAAGGGGCCTCGACGCCACCCGCCGGCTCAGCCACCGACGTTGTCGTCAGGGGAGCGCACGAAAGCGAGGAGCGCAGCGCCGTGATGGAGAACGGACCCTTGTTCCCGGTCGCAATGACCGACGGCTCGATCCCCGAGATAGAGCCGGCCGACGGCGTATCACCCACGGCCACCGTCTTGGGCGAGGCCGTGCACACGACGGATCCCGAGACGCTGCAGCAGGCCATCCTCACACCGCTGCTCGATCGTTATGCGGCCGAGCACGGGATCGAGGCCGAGCCAGCCGAGATCGATGCCTTTGTCGAGCACCTGCGGCAGGGTCTGGCGGCCGAGGGACTGACCGCGGAAGAGGGGCTGACGCCGGAGGAAACCGCCGAGATCGACAGAGTGCGGGGCGACATGGCGCGTGCAATCATCCGGCAGTGGAAGATCAACAAGGCGCTGTATGCGCAGTACGGGGGCCGCATCACCTACCAGCAGCTCGGACCCGAGCCGCTGGACGCGTATCGGAAATTCCTCGAGCAGCGTCGGGCCGAAGGGGCGTTCAGGATCCATGATCCGTCCCTGGCGGAGGAGTTTTGGCGGTATTTCACCGATGAATCGATCCACGACTTCATGGAACCGAGCGGCCCCGACGCGGCACGGGCCTTCAAGATCCCGCCCTGGGAGGACAATCCATGATCCAGTTGGAAGCGGCCTACGGCGGACCGAGCCAAAGCGGCTTCGGCAGTGGCGTGTTCCGGGAGACCTTGCACAGCACCGACGACCTGACCCAAGCGGCGCTGTCGACCTACAAGACCTTCGTGGGGCCGCTCTGGGACCGCTTCGGCGAGCCGGCGTGGATGGGACCCTGGAGAGAGGTCTACGTCAGAAACGCCGGCACAACGCCGGACATTGCCGCCGAGCTGCGGGCCATCACCGACCCCGACGCCCGGCTGTCCGTGCCCATGATCCTGGACACCATCGACCGTCCCGACGCGGCCCGCGCCGCCTTGTCCGCCGCCTTCGACGACTCGGCGGTGACCGAGCTTCGCGTCTTCAATCTGGGCGACGGCGCGGCGATGTCGGGGTTATTGATCGCGGCTCGGCGCGGGGCCAGCGACGAGGCCGGATTCCTGGTCTTCCTGATGGACTGAAGCGTAAAAGATCGGTTTCGCTGCGCTCTACCCATCCAGTGCATCAAGGTGTTCACCTTGTTTCTGAATCGTCACTCGGGTGCTTCAGGGTTTGGTCATCGGTCGAGATTGTGATGGGACAACGGCAGCGATGACGTAGACAAGGACCGCGTTGAGGATCCCCAGGGCCGACAGAGTCGCCAGCCAGATCAAGATCGGCTTGACGCTTGCGGATGCTGTCGTCGGTTCTCCGGTGAAAGGGAGCATGAGCGGGACGAGCCCCACGACGAGCCCGGCGAGCAACCCATCGCGCAGAACGCGACGGGCTCGTCCCGGGCTCCGCCGGCTGGACCAGGATGCATAGGCCGGCAGTCGCACGTAGACCGCGACGGCGCAGATGAAAACCAGAGCAACGAGCCACCAAAACCCGATGGGGGGCGGATGATCGGCGCCGGCATACAAGATGCCGATCCAGATCCCGAAGAAGGCGACGGCAGTCCGAGCCCGGAGCTTGGTGGTCATGGCGGTAAGAAGCGCGGCAACATCCGTAAGGTCATGACGCTGCGCGGCCGCTCTGCTTCATCGTGCAAGCGCAGCCACCCCTTCCGTGGCCGGGCTGTCACGTGCACCCGCGATCGTCGGACCCTGACCCGATCCCGTTCGAGCGCTTGGTGTGCAGGCCGGCAGCTCGAGTGTCCCGGGGTCCGGTTCGGATCAGTCGTTGATGATCATCTCCAGACGATAGTTGGCCGCCTCTCCCCGGCTTGCAGCGCTGCGCATGAGGTAGACACGGATCTTGTAATCTCCGTTCGCGGGCAGGGTACCCTCGAATTGGTTGCCCGATGTGGAGCCGATGAACATCGCCTCGTCCTCTTTTCCGGGTGCCAGGATGTTGAAGTAATTGGCTGAATTGTTGGTGGCCATGCTGACGTTCATCGACTGGCCTGCCCGTGCGCCCAAGACGTAGTCCACACTCTGGTAGCCCTTGATGGAGTCCTCCACCGTTGCGCTGGTTGCGCCCTTCTTGAAGTGGACGCGCTCGGTCCGGGTGTCGTCGGCCGTTGCCACGGAGCTGACCAGTAGGGCGACGCCGAGAGCCATGAGCAGGTTTTTCATCATTGAACCCTCCGATTGGTTGAATGGCCCGCGGATCGAGTCGTCGCCTCTCGGCAGACCCGATCCCGAGCCACGGTTGCCTCGCCGGGAGGCGGGTAGACCGAGGGTGCTTCGCTACCGAGGATCAGCCGCCGGTGATCAGCGCATCGGCGAAGCGATACTGCTCTTGGTCGTTGGCGGTGATCGTCCACTGGTCCCCGTCCTTCGTGACCCGCAGCGGGGCACCGTCGCGGGCACTGAATTCTCCCTGCGAGAAGATCAGCACGCGGTAGGCGGGACGGTCGCGCACGGCGATGTTCGAGATCCAGATCTCGGCCCCGCCGCCGGGCTTGCGGACCACGCGCCAGCCGCAGGCCTGATCGAAGGTCGGGGCGCCGGCGGAACAGGGCATGGTCCCGGAGGCATCGTACGTCGATGGGCCCATGTCCGGCTTCACGCTCGGCTCCTCTACGCAGCCGGCCAGCGAGACGAGTAGGCAGGACGCGGCGGCGCCGAGCGCGCCGATGCGGATACTCTGTTTCACGAATCAGGCTCCTGAGACTTAGTAGTGGACGCCGATGGTCTCGGTCGGGAAGTCGAAGATCACGTCCTTGTCGCCGAGGCCGGACTTACGACAAACGGGCACATTGCGCACGGTATCGCGGAAGTTGCCGGGCTGACTGCCGACGGGCTCCAGCGCGAGCTGCGCCCAGTCTTCGAGCGCGATGCGCACGAAGCCCTGTCGCTGCCGCGTTCGATCCAGAGCGGCGAGCCTCGGCACGACCCTACGGGCAGCCGGGCGCGCCGCAATGGACAGCTCAGCTGAACATCGATTTGATGCGGTCGATCGAGTCCTTAACGCCGACCTTCACCTCCGCCCAGGTCTCTTCGGCCTCGTCCTTGAGCGACTCCCATTTCTCGTCGGCGGCGTCCGCGATCCGGTCACGACGCACGGCGAGCTCGTCCCACTTCAGCTTCAACTCGGCGATCTGATGATCGACCTTTTCCTTGACGTCATCCGAGGCGTCCGACGCCTTATCGCGCAATTGCGCCAGATCCGACTCCCACTCATCGAGCTGCGCCTTCAATTTCGCCACGTACTCGTCTTTCGTCTGCATGGTCGGTACTCCCGTGATCGGACGTTGAGATTCGTAAACAGTGCGGTGCAATGATCATGTCGGTCGGACACAGGCGGTCCAAGGGTAGACCATGGCGAACGGCCTGTCTGTCGGGAAACTCCTGACGGAAAAACCTCGGCCTGGTCCGGTGCGCGATTCTCACCAGACTTGTCATCGCCTCGCTTGAAACACCTGAAGGACGTCTTGCAAAGCTTTTCCGCGCGGTCGATACGTGTTGTCGCTCACGTTGTTCCGCCAGCTTTTCTCAGATGAATCCTCGCTGGATCTGCCATTTGGCGCCACCGCTGTTGTCGAGGATTGGCGAAAACGCCCTCTCCCAGCCCGCGCAGGATTTCCAGTGCCGCCGGGAAGTCCAGCCCCTCGATCTGCCGCAGCAGCTCCCGAGCCTCCCCGGGCCCCTGCGTCTCGGCCCAGCGCTCCAGCCAGGGCAAGTGGTCGAGCGCGCGGGTATTGCCCG
>JBGSKP010000093.1:0-6994 GCA_041741175.1 Thiocapsa sp.
AGGCCGCGGCGCGCCCGGCGCGATCACCGTCGAAACAGAACACCACCTCCGGGGCGGTGCGCGCGAGCCGGTGCAGGTGCTCCGCGGTGGTCGCCGTGCCGAGGGTCGCCACGACGTTGGTGACCTCGAATTGCGCCAGGGCAATGACATCCATGTAGCCTTCGACGACGAGGACCGACTCCAGCTTCCGATTGACCTTCTGCGCCTCGAACAGTCCGTAGAGCTCGCGCCCCTTGTGGAACACGGGCGTCTCGGGCGAATTGAGATATTTCGGCTTCCCCTCGCCGAGCAGCCGCCCGCCGAAGCCGATCACTCGGCCCCGGCGGTCCCGGATCGGGAACATGATGCGGTCGCGGAAGCGGTCGTGCCGGCGGCCATCCTTGTCGACGACCAGGCCGCAGGTCAGCAGATGCTCGCGCTGCGCCGGATCGACACCGAGTCGAGACAGCAAAAATTGGCCATCGGGCGGGGCAAATCCGATCCCGAAGCGGGCCGCGATCTCACCCGTCAGACCGCGCCCCTTCAGGTAGTCCACAGCCCGGCCAGCCTGCGGATGCACGCGTAACTGCTCACGATAGATCTCGGCAACCTGCTCATGAAGCGCATAAAGCGGACCATGGTCGGGACCGGACTGAACCGTTTCGAGACCGCCCGGGACCTCCAGCCCCACCCGTTGAGCAAGCTCCTGAACAGCCTCACGAAAGTCGAGGCGGTCGTACTCCATCAGAAAGCCGATCGCGGTGCCATGGGCACCGCAACCGAAACAGTGATAGAACTGCTTTTCGGCACTGACGGTAAAGGAGGGCGACTTTTCATCGTGAAACGGACAACGAGCCTGATAGTCTTTGCCCGCCTTTCGCAGTTGGATCCGCGCGCCGACCAGGTCGACGATGTCGGTGCGCGTCAGAAGCTCGTCGATAAATTCGGGTGGGATGCGACCGGCCATTGACGTGAGCAAGCCGTTGGGACAGGAAACCGGAGTCAGCCTCCGAGACGCTGCCTCACGCTCGCGCTGACCGCCCCCATGTCGGCTCGCCCCTGAACCTGGCTCCTCAGCACAGCCATCACCGTGCCCATGTCGCTCATGGCGCTCGCCTGCGTTGACTGCATCGCCGCATCGATCAGCGCTGACACTTCTGCGTCGGACAAGGCTGCGGGAAGGTAAGACTGGATCACCTCGACCTCAAACCGCTCGACCGCAACTAGATCGTCACGGCCGGCTGCGCTGTATTGCTCGATGGAGTCGCGACGCTGCTTGACCATCTTGTCGAGAACGGCCAGGACCTGGGTGTCGTCAAGCGTGATCCGTTCGTCGATTTCCCGCTGCTTGATCGCGGCGAGCATCAGACGGATGACACCTAGCCGGGCCTTGTCGCCCGCCTTCATCGCGGCCTTCATATCGCTCTGGATTTGAAGCGTAAGCATGATGGGGCAACTGTGAGTCAAGGAAGGAGAGTAGATGCATGGCCCAGGTCATGTCGCGTCACGGTGCGACGGGGGACGCTGAATAGTCCCCGATTCCGCCGAACACGGCACCGGGGTAACAGAAGGGGCCCTAGTACGGGCGCTCCCAGCGACGCGACTCACGCTGTAGCTTTTTCTGGTGACGCTTCACCGCCGCCGCCTTCTTGCGCTTGCGCTCGGACGTGGGCTTCTCGTAAAACTCGCGGCGACGGACCTCGGCAAGCACTCCCGCTTTCTCGCAGGACCGCTTAAAACGTCGCATGGCGACTTCGAAAGGCTCGTTCTCTTTTACACGCACGCTGGGCATGGATGATCCTTTAAAAGGTTGGCTCCGGACTATGGCGGACAGGCAGAACTTAAGGCGCGGTATTTTAGCTGGTTCGATGCTGCAATTGCAAAGATTTCGACCGCAGCCGCGTCCACCGACAATATACCGCCCCGGAGCGGGAACGATCGATGGAGCCAACAGCGTTTGCGGCGACCACAAAGATCCGTTTTTAGGCGCAAATCAATCGAAAAAAACGAAGTGTTATACCGCTAAACCGACGCTGCCGATTCGCCTCGACACGCGACACCGCTGGCCCGCTAGCGAACCGGGCGGCGTTCAGGGTCGCGCTCGACGGATCGGATGGTTCGCCCGGCAGAAAGAGGCCAAATCGCAGGAAATAATCATAATACCTTGAAATCATTGGCGGAGAGGGTGGGATTCGAACCCACGGAGGGGATAAACCCTCAACGGTTTTCAAGACCGCCGCTTTCGGCCGCTCAGCCACCTCTCCGGATTGACCGCTGGTCCCGCCGCCCTCATCTCACATCCTAACACTATCGTGGCGGGCAGACTCGACGCGGCGTCCGTGAAGCATAACCGATTGTACGGGTCGGACCCAACTGCTCCGACGCTTGCGTACCCGACACCATCGGGTATGCTTCCGGAACTTGAACTTTGTCGTCGAGTCACACTCGGCAGCTTGATCGTTTTGTAACTCGTGGAGATTGAATCTATGGCGAATCCTGAATTTCTGACCGTCCGCAGCGCATCGGCTGTCATTGAGACCAACAAGGTTCTCAAAAATACCTACCTGCTGCTTGCCGCCACGCTGGGCTTCAGCGCCTTCACCGCGATGCTCTCGATCGTACTTGCGGTGCCGGCTTGGATGTACCTGGTGTCGGTCATCGTGGCGATGCTGATGGGCATTTTCGTGTTGCCGCGGACGGCTAACTCGTCGAAGGGTATCGGTGTCATCTTCCTGATCACCGGTCTGCTTGGTTTTGGGCTCGGCTCGATCCTGTCGATGTACCTTGCGCTGCCGAACGGCCCTCAGACCGTCGGCTTGGCCTTTGGCGGCACCGCTGCAATCTTCCTAGGGCTGTCCGGCTACGCTCTGACCAGTAAGCGTGACTTCAGCTTCATGGGCGGCTTCATCTTCGCTGGCATGATGGTAGTGCTGCTCGCGGTGGTCGCGAATCTGTTCCTTCAGATGCCCGCGCTGTCGCTGGCGATCTCCTCGGCCATCATCCTGCTGATGAGCGGTTTTATCCTGTTCGATACCGGCCGGATCGTGCGGGGCGAGGAGACCAACTACATCATGGCGACCTACGGCATCTACCTCTCTATCTTCAACATCTTCATCAGCCTGCTGCAGATCCTCGGGATCATGGGCGATGACTAACGCCACGCGTCGGTAGCGAAACCGACCCCGGCCGCGTGCCGGGGTTTTTGTTTCAAGCCAACGCCGATTGTCCAGCAAGAGGAGACGAGATCAATGGAGCTTGCCTTAAAGATCGCCGCTGCCGCGGTATTGATTTTGATGCTGTTCTATCTTTGGCCCGCTTACAAAAACTGGCAAGAGAACGGCCCGAAGGCTCAAAAAGGCGATTGGCAGGCGGCCCTGCTCCCGCTCGGAGCGGTGGTGGCACTGGTCGTCCTGCTGATTATGGCGGTGCGCTGACGGCTCGGCGATATCGCCGCCCGAAACCAAAGCTCCCCGATCGGCAGCGAGCGAAAGCCCTGGCCGTCGCTCCGCCCGATGGGCCGCAACGCGTCATTGACCACCGTCACCTCCGACTGAACCGATTCTCGGGATCGGGATCGTTCGCGCGCCGATTCGCTGGTGATGGACAGGCCGTCAAAGCACGCCAGCAACCGCCCACGTCAGTACCGCCAGTCGCGCCAAGACGCTGGCTCTCTCTAATCGGCATACATGGGTCGCTTGTCCGCCAGGTTCACCCAGCCTTTAACGACGCGATAGATGGTCCAAAGATAGACCGCGACCCAAATCAGGAAGCCGATCAGCACGACACTGGTGATCAGCCCGATAACCCCCCAGAGCAACTGAAACCAAAAGGTTCTGATCTGCCAGACGAAATGGGATTCGAGCCAGGTTCCCTGTACCTCGCCCCGATGCAGATAGTTGACGACGACGCCGGCTACGGCTGTCACACCCAGCACGAACGACAACGCCTGTAGGACGTAAACAAGCTGCGTTGTCGACACGAGCGACGCCATCGGATCGGGCCGATCGGGTGCACTTGACACCGGCTGCCGATCATTGCGGACCTGGTTCATTTCAGTTCACCAAAGAGGGGGCCGAGGTATCGGGATCACCAGGGGCGATATTCAAGTCCGGGGATGACATGGCGATCGAACACCGACGGCAGATCGCGAATCAGTTGCTGCAACTGCTCCAAATCCATGTGTCGCCCATACGACGCCTTGGCGGCATCCATGGGCAACTCGACCCAGTAACGCAACGACGCAGGCTCACACAGAATCTGCAGGAGATTGTCCGCCGGATCGATGATACCGAGATAATCGTCCTCGTGCTGAAGGCGAGGCAGCAGTTGCTCACGGATCTCCCGACTGCTGACCTCCATGGCACTCGCCGAGGAGACCAATTCGCTCGAACGTTCGAAGAAATAGAAAACACGATAATGCATGGTTGACGTTATTCGCTCTGTGTCTGCCGTGACGACCTCGCCCCGAAATCAGGGACGGCATAAGATGACCGCGCATGCGCGACCGCCGTTTGGTACCCTTTGGTCTGCGCAGTTGGATCATCGCAACCCATACGCTGATCGCCGGGTGTGCGGAGACGCAACCCAACACCCGACCAACCCAAGACACGCGTCGCTTCCCGTGCAGCACGCGCCCTGAGCCGATCGGAGATCCTGATGTTCCTGTTCAGATTAAAACTCCACTGGCAGATCTTGATCGCGCTCGCAATGGCCGTCGTCATCGGACTGCTGATCGACCGCGACACCGGCATGTTCGGGATCACCCTCTACGGCATCTTCGCCTTCTTGGGCGAACTTTTTCTCAATGCCCTGAAGATGTTGATTGTACCCCTGATCGTGTCCTCGATCATTGTCGGGGTCTCCGGCATCGGCGGATCGGGCGCACTCGGCCGGCTCGGCGGCAAGACCATCAGTTACTACGCAATGACAAGCCTGCTCGCCATCCTGGTGGGTCTGGTTGTCGTCAACCTCATTGAACCGGGCGTCGTCGACGGATCGGCAGAAGAGGTCTTCGGGTTAACCGCCGACCGAAGCGAGTTTGAAACCCAGTTTGCGGACAAGGGCGCAGGCGATATCGTCGAGATTTTTCTACGGATGGTCCCGACCAACATCGTCGAGGCCGCCGCGTCAGGGCAGATGCTCGGTCTCATCTTCTTCAGCCTGCTCTATGGGTTTTTTATGAGCCGTCTGACCGGCGGCTACGCCGAGACGCAACTGAATTTTTGGAACGGTCTTTTTGAGGTCATGATGAAGATCACCGATCTGATCATGCGCTTCGCCCCACTTGGCGTCTTCGCGCTGGTTGCCAAGACGGTCACGGATACCGGTCTGGAGGCATTCGGGCCGCTCGCGCTCTTCTTCTTCACCGTGGTACTCGCACTCGGGATCCACTTCCTCCTCACCCTACCGCTGCTTCTGTATTTCCTCGGTCGGGTGAATCCAAAGCGCCACTATCGCGCCATGGGGGCCGCACTGCTCACCGCCTTTTCGACCGCCTCCTCGTCGGCAACGCTGCCGGTGACCATGGAATGTGTCGAAAAGAACGCCGGCGTATCCAACCGCACATCCAGCTTCGTCCTGCCTCTGGGTGCGACCATCAACATGGACGGAACCGCGCTCTATGAGTGCGTCGCCGTGATGTTCATCGCGCAGGCTTACGGCGTCGAGATGGGCTTTGCGACCCAGATAACCGTTGTGATCCTTGCGCTGCTGACTTCGATCGGCGTTGCCGGTATCCCCGCTGCCAGTCTGGTGGCGATCGCCATCATTCTGTCCGCGGTAGGCTTGCCTCTCGAAGGCATTGGCTTGATTCTGGCCGTCGATCGGCTCCTTGATATGATGCGCACCGCCGTGAATGTCTTCAGCGATTCCTGCGGTGCCGTAATCATCGCCAAAAGCGAAGGCGAAACGGGTATTCTGACTGACTCGCATACCTCGCCTCGATTTTGATGTCTCCGCGACCGCGCGGCCAGCCAGGCACGGCTAAACTGCGACGGCGCATCGATCGGCTGCATGGACTCGACGTATCGCGCGGCATTGCCCAGGGTACCGGAGTTGTTTCCTTACAGCCGCGCTGGATTTAGGATAGGCGCCCGGAGGCGCACGCCTGTGGTCGACACGGCAGTCGTCCGATCCATCTCCCCCTTAGCAGCACCCACCGCCCCAGGCCCCCGATCCCGTGTCAGACATCAGTTCTCCCGCCAGCGCCGAGACGTCCGCGAAGCTCTTCCGCGCGCGCGTTCTCAAACCGGCAGAGGGTGTGTTCCTCTTCCATCCGCGGGCGATGGAGCGCCTGATCACAGAGCACCTCTCCACCGACGCGCCCGACCTGTCCGTTCCGGAGCTGGCCTATTATCTGATGCCCTCCGCGGACTTTCTGCGGGGTCTGGAATCGGAAAATCCGGAAGCGCTGGCGGTCATTGAGGGATTGAACCTGCCCGATTACGTCATCCTGTTGCCGATGCCACCCGAACAGCGCATGGATCGCGTCGGCTTCACGCGACTGCTGCGCGACTACTGGGCTCGCCGTTTCGAGGCCGAGATTGCGCGCGCCTGGCAGATGGCCCGCGATGACAACCTGGACATTACCCGCTTCGGACCCATCGGACTGACCGGACAAATCGGCACCTTGGCCGTCGCCGAGATACGCGATGTCATGACGCGCGACGGGATCGTCCCTGCGGGAATCGGCGACGTCGTCATCTGCCGCAGCTTTATTGCGATGGTGACCCGGCTGCGGTATTTCTCGCCCGGTGCCCGTGGGTTCTTTTTCCCGACGATTCGCGATTGGCATGGTCTGGACCTGTGGCTCACCGAGAGCGGACTGGACCTGCCGGGATCGCTGCACGGCGGCCGACTCCCGCGCCTGCTGGAGCACACCCGCCCGGACCATCGCTGCGGAGTTCCGGACTCTCTGCCGCTCCTGCCCTCGGGGCTACCCTACGGTGAATCGGATCCGGATTTCGTGCGGGCGACAGCAGCGCTCGGAACACAGCTCGGCGCCGTCACGGCAGCC
>JBGSKP010000094.1:0-8652 GCA_041741175.1 Thiocapsa sp.
GGCGTGCGCGAGCGTCCTTACGACCTCCAAGCGCCGCTCCGGGGAGGCCGCCCTCGGTTCAAGCCGACGCGCCAGGTGCGCATCGAGCGTCGTCACCGAGATCTGCACCGCGACCAGTCCCAGCCGGGCCATTGGGACCAGCAGATCCAGATCCCGCAGGACCAGGGCCGACTTGGTCGTGATGGCGACCGGGTGGCGACAGTCATGCAGCACCTGGAGCAGGGAGCGCGTCAGCGCGAGGCGTCGCTCGATCGGTTGATAGGGATCCGTGTTCGCTCCGAGCACCAGGGTTGCGGGGCGATAATTCCGGGCGGCCAGTTCTTGCTCCAATTGGCGCGCCGCATTCGGCTTCCAGAAGAGGCGGGTTTCGAAATCCAGCCCGGGCGACAGGCCCAACCAGGCGTGTGTCGGACGCGCATAGCAATAGATACAGCCATGCTCGCAGCCGCGGAACGGATTCAACGAGCGATCGAAGGGGATGTCGGGCGACTGGTTGTAGCTGATGAGGGTGCGGCTCGTGTCGACCCCGAGCTGCGTGCGCAGGGGCGGGAGCTCATCGTCGAGCGGCCAACCGTCGTCCTCGGCCTCGCGTCGCTCGGCCGAATAGCGCGAGTCCGGGTTCAGGGTCGCGCCGCGTCCGGATGGTTTGCTCGGTCCGGTCATTCCCAAAGAAGCCTCCAGCCGACGGCTTCCGGCCACCGGCCTTGCGAAATCCTTGTGTGCACTGGTCTCGGGGCCAGGCATTGATTGTAGGTCAGGGTGGCCACTCTCACGCCGAAGCGATCCCACAAATCAAAGCAGGAGGCAGGAGGCAGGAGGCAGGAGGCATTCTCCAGCATAATGGGACCCATCCCAAGACAGCAGGCCAGCGCATGTCCTTCTCTTTCGCCACCATCGGCCACATCCGCTCCCCCTACACCGACAAATTCGGGATCCCGCGCCAGTCAGGGTTGGTGACCGCCGCCGAGGCGCGTATCGAACTTCTGCCTGAATTTGCCCGAGAAGAGGCATTCAAGGGACTCGAGGGTTTCTCGCATGTCTGGATTCTCTTCGTCTTTCACGAGGACTGTCTGACTGCCGGTTGGAGCCCGACGGTGCGACCGCCGCGTCTCGGAGGCCGCGAGAGCGTCGGCGTCTTCGCAAGCCGCGCGCCCTATCGGCCGAACCCCATCGGGATCTCCGCCGTCGTGCAGCTTGGACTGATCAAAGATGCGCGCGGACTCGCGCTCGCGATTCGGGGCGTCGATCTCTTGGATGGTACCCCGGTCCTGGACATCAAGCCCTATGTGCCGTACGCGGACAGCATCCCCGAGGCCCGAAGCGGCTTTGCCACGGTGCCCGAGATCGTCGCCGCCGATGTCACCTTTTCCGGAGATGCGTTACAAGGCATTGCCGCGGCCGATCCGACCGGGACGCGCCGACTGCGCGAGCTGATCGAGCAGGTTCTCGCCCAAGATCCACGCCCAGGCTACATGGATCGTTACCCCGAGCGGCGCGAGTTCGGCCTCCGGCTGTATGACCGCAATATCCGCTGGCGGATCGAGGGGAAGGCGATGTACGTGGTCGCCGTCGAACCTATCTCAGACGCGACCTGAACGCGATCTGAACGACTTGCATCGCCTCTGCGATCTCAGGAGACTCGCGACGGGGCGGATGTAGATCGACGTCTCGGCCCGGAGCCGAATAGGCCCTTTGATCACCCCGAGGGAGAGAGAACCCCAGTGGCCGCCAAGGAAGCAACAGCACGCATCAAGATCAACAAGCTGCTCGAAGCCGCAGGCTGGCGGTTCTTTTCCGAAGGCGGTAAGCCCGCCAACATCCGACTAGAACGCTCCGTGACGATCAAGGCGTCGGACCTGGAGGCACTGGGCAACAATTTCGAAAAGGCCGTGAAGGGCTTTATCGACTTCCTGTTGCTGAATGCCGCGGGCTTCCCTCTGATCGTTCTGGAGGCGAAGGCCGAGGACAAGAACCCCCTGATCGGCAAGGAGCAGGCCCGCAAATACGCCAAGTCACTGAACTGCCGATTCGTCATCCTCTCCAACGGCAATCTGCACTATTTCTGGGATCTCGAGCGCGGAAATCCGTATCTCATCACGACGTTCCCGACGCCGGAATCCGTTGCCGGCTATCAAAAGGTCACGCCCAACCCGCAGCGTCTCATCGAGGAGCCGGTCGGCGAGGACTATATCGTCCTGACGCAGCGACCGACCTACCAATCCGAGGCCGCTTGGCGCAGCCCGGCGGAGCGTCCCGAGTACATCAAAGCGAACAAGCTCCGGTTCCTCCGACCCTACCAGCGAAACGCCGTCCACAGCCTCCAGCGGGCAGCGGGCAGTGAGCGAGGGAAAAGACCGCTTCCTGTTCGAGATGGCGACGGGCACCGGCAAGACGCTGACCGCCGCGGCCGTGATCAAGCTGTTCCTGCGCACCGGCAACGCCCGACGGGCGCTCTTTCTGGTGGACCGGCTCGAGCTGGAGGATCAAGCCAAGAAGGCATTCACCGCGCTGCTTTGCGCCGATTTCCAGAGCGTGATCTACAAGGACAACCGCGACGACTGGCGGCGTTCGGAGATCGTGGTCACCACGGTGCAGTCGCTGCTCTTCAACAACAAATACCAGCGGCTCTTCTCGCCAACCGATTTCGACCTGGTGATTTCGGACGAGGCGCAGCGCTCCATCGGCGGCAATGCCCGCGCCGTTTTCGACCACTTCATCGGCTACAAGCTGGGCCTGACCGCGACGCCCCGCGATTATCTAAAGCGGTTCGACAGCACAAAACCGACGACACGCGACCCGCGCGAGGCCGAGCGCCGGCTGTTGCTCGATACCTATCGGACCTTCGGCTGCGAGAACAGCCAGCCGACCTATCGCTACTCCCTGCTCGACGGCGTCAGAGACGGCTTCCTGATCAACCCGATCGTCGTCGACGCCCGCACCAATGTCACCACCGCCCTGCTTTCGGAGGCAGGCTTTATCGTACCCGTAGCGGACGACACTGGCGATGATCGGCAAGACGCATACGATCAACGCGAGTTCGAGAAGCGCTTCTTCTCGGATGCCACCAACCTGCTCTTTTGTAAAACCTTCCTCGAAAATGCCCTGCGCGACCCCGTCAGCGGCGAGATCGGCAAATCGATCATCTTCGCCGTCAGTCAGAATCACGCCGCCAAACTGACCCAGATCCTCAATCAGATGGCGGATCGCCTCTTTCCCGGCAAGTATCAGTCCGACTTCGCCGTGCAGGTGACTTCGCAGATTCCCGACGCCCAGCAGTTCACCGTCAAATTCACGAACAACAGCCTGCTCGGATCGGGCAACTTCCTGCCCGCGGACAAGACCAGCAAGGCACGCATCTGCGTCACCGTCGGCATGATGACCACGGGCTACGACTGCCCGGATATCCTGAACCTGGGTCTGATGCGCCCGATCTTCTCGCCCACCGATTTTATCCAGATCAAGGGCCGAGGCACCCGCAGGCACAACTTTCTCGACCAACTGTTCGACGACACCATCAGGGATGGCGTCCTGCAGCCCGAGAAGACCGCCTACAAGCTCTTCGACTTCTTCGCCAACTGCGAGTATTTCGAGACCGAGTTCAACTATGACGAGGTGCTCAAGCTGCCGCGTCCGCAGGGTCGTCAAGAGAGAAATGGCGGCGGCGGGGGTGGCGGCGGAATCAGCACCTACGAGCATCTGGGCGTCGACATCATCGCCTCGCTCCGTATCGAGCAGATCACCGCCGACGGGATGAAGATCGACCGCATGTTCTTCGAGCGATTCGAGGACAACGTGCGCGAGAATCCCGAGATCGCAGCCGCCGTCGAGGCCGATCAGTGGGACCGAGTCATCGACTACATCAACCGCGAGGTTTTCGACAAACCCGAGGCGTATTACAACCTCGACAAACTCCGCAAAGCCGCCGCGGTAGACCGCCGCCTGACGCTGCGCGAGATCCTGGAAAAGATCTTTGGGCTGATCCCGCGCTTCAAGTCCAAGGATGAACTGCTGGAAGAGGAGTTCGCCAAGTTCGTTGCCGACTGCAAGCCCGAGGCATCGACCCCGATTCCGGCAATCAAGACCGACTTCAAGGCATACGCCACCAGCGGTCGGGTGCGCGACATCATCGACAGCGGCCAGCTGACCGATCTGGCGACCAACCCCATGTTCAGCACCCGCGACTTCAAGGCCGTGCCGCCGGAATATCGCAGTCTAGTCTCGGCCTACGTCAAGGACTACGTGCCTCTGAACCAGTTCATGTAACCCGAGGCGAGGCTCGGGGGGCGTTGTGCGGCCAACTTAAACCGCGCCCTTCGCAGGTTGTGCTGTTTTTGGATGGGATCGGTCCCGACAGACTTGATGACCGTTGGAGCCGGTGCGGTTTAACACATTAAAAACGTTATCATTCTAAACCGCGTCTCCGCTAAGGGCCGTGGATGCAGCAAACGTCGAGCTCACTCGAAAAACAGTATCTCGCTCTGGATGCGGTTTAGCTAGACTAGACCAACCACCTGTCCGCAATCCGACCGGAGACCTCGTGCAAGCCATCAACATGCTGCAGGCCAAAACCAATCTCTCCCGGCTAGTGGAGGCCATCGAGCAGGGCACGGAGCGGGAGATCATCATCGCCCGCAACGGCCACCCCGTCGCCAAGCTGGTGCCCGTCTCCGACGCGCCAATCGAGCGCCGGATCGGCGTCGCCAAGGGCCTGTTCGTCGTACCCGACGACATTGACGCGCACAACCAGGATGTCGCGCGACTCTTCCTGGGGGAGTCCCCGGCGAAGGATCCGTTGGACGAGCAGAGATAGCGGTAAACGATGAACCTCTTGCTCGACACCCACGTTGCCCTCTGGGCCATTGTCGACAGCCCGCGGCTGTCGACAATGGCGCGAGACCTGATTCTCAATCCCCGCGCCAGAGTCTGGATCAGCGCGGCCAGCATCTGGGAGATCGCGATCCAGTATCGCCTCGGGCGCGGCGACATGCCGATCTCGGGCGCCGAGGCGATCGGCTTTTTCCGCGCGGCGGGCTACCAATTTCTCCCCGTCGAGCCGGAACATGCCGCCGCCACCGAAACCCTACCGCCCCACCATCAGGATCCTTTCGACCGGATCTTGGCGGCACAAGCCCAAGTCGAGCCGATGCGCCTGCTGACGCACGACCCGTTCCTCGTTCCCTATGGCGACTTCATCGTCGCCGTCTGATTGCACACTCACCTGGATCCACATGCTCGACACTGATACCAAACGGCGCATCGACACCGCCAGTGACATCCTCGTAGGCAAGGTGCCCGACCCCAAGAGTCAGGTCGAGCAGATCACGATTGCACTCATCTACAAGTTCATTTCAGTCCAAGCGCAGCGAGGTCCTGTTCGTCGACTACATGGCCGAGCACCTGACACCCACCGGCCGCGCCGGCATCATCGTGCCCGAGGGCGTCATCTTCCAGAGCCAGAACGCCTACACCCAACTGCGTAAGATGCTGGTGGATAACTTCCTCGTCGCGGTCGTTTCGCTCCCGGCCGGGGTGTTCCAACCCTACTCCGGCGTCAAGACATCGATCCTCATCCTCGACACGTCGCTGGCGCGACAGGCTGACACCATCGGTTTCTTCAAGGTCACCAACGACGGCTTCGGGCTCGGCGCCCAGCGGCGTGCGATCGATAAGGACGATCTGCCGCAGGCGCGTACCGAGATCGCCGAGTACCTGCGTCGGCTGCGGGCGCGTGAATCACTGGAGGATTTTCAGCCTGCGCTTGGCCTGATCGTGGCGAAGGAGAAGGTCGCAGCGAATGGGGATTACAATCTGAGCAGGGAGAGATATCGGGAAGGAGCCGCGAGCGATCACTCGTTCCCGCTGATCTACCTCGGCGAGGCCGGATTGTTCCGTGTCGAAAGCGGCGGCACCCCAAAGTCCGACGTTGAGGAATACTGGGGCGGTACAGTCCCTTGGGCAACCCTTGTGGATCTTCCAGCGACCGACTTCATCTCGCAGATCACAACATCGAAGCGGACGATCTCAGAGCAAGGGCTTCGCGCATCGTCCGCAAAGATGATTCCCGCGAATTTGGTCGTCGTCTCGACCCGCGCCACCATCGGCCGGATCGCCATCAACCGCGTCCCCAACGCGACGAATCAGGGCTTCAAGAACATCATCGTCGAAGATCCCAGGCGAGTAATACCCGAGTTCGTTGCCTTAGCCTTGACCAAGCTCGTGCCGACCATGCAGGCATGGGCCACGGGCGGAATCTTCGCGGAGATATCCAAATCGAAGTTCTGCGAACTTGGAATCCCACTCCCGCCGCTTGCGGTGCAGAAGGAGATCGTGGCGGAAATCGAGGGCTGCCAGAAAGTCATCGACGGCGCCCGCGCCGTCATCGACAACTACCGCCCCCACATTCCCGTCGACTCCAAATGGCCAATTGTCCCGCTCGAAGTTGCGTGCGAGATTCAACGCGGGAAGTTCTCGCATCGACCCAGGAATGAGCCTCGCTTTTACGGCGGCAGGTATCCCTTCATCCAGACCGGAGATATCGTCCGCGCTAAAGGCGGAAAGATCAAATTCACTCAGACTTTGAACGACGACGGACTTTCTGTAAGTAAACTCTTCCAACCCCCGGTTGTTGTGCTAACGATCGCAGCGAACATCGGCGACACCGCTGTCCTCGATTTTCCCTCGTGCTTTCCCGACAGTGTTGTTGCGTTGATCCCTAAACCAGCAACGAATGCCTGGTACCTGGAGGTGGTCATGCGAACGAAAAAGCAGCACCTCAACGACATTGCTCCGCAATCAGCCCAGAAAAATATAAACATCGAGATCCTCAAAACGGTTGAAGTCCCGCTTCCACCACTCGCAGCGCAGCAATCCATCGTCGCAGAGATTGAAGCCGAACAGGCACTCGTCAACGCCAACCGCAAGCTGATCGCCCGCTTCGAGCTGATGAGAATCCGCGCGATCCATGTCGTCGAGGCCGGCCCGCTCGGCTCCCGGGTCTGCGATTTCAAAGATGACTGGTCAGGCGAGAATGCCCCCCAACATCCTCTTCAGCGGTCCAAACGGCTGCGACAAATCGTCGGCGCTGCGGGCCGTGGCTATGCTCTGCGGCGCCTTTGGCCACTGGCTGAAACACCGCAAGATGCTGCCCAAGAACAGCGCGGAACAGGAGTGACTCGAAAATGAAGGCACGTATTCATTCCATTTCCGAGATCAATCGGCGCGCCAGAGAGGCGCTGATCAGAGAAATCGGAGTCGTCGACAGCATCCGTTTCCTGAATCAATTTCGCGTCGGGAGCGGGAACTATACCGCTGAGCGTGAGAATCCGTTCGAAGGCACAACGGCCAAGGAGATTATCGCAGAGATCAAATCCAGAAGGGCTGACCAAACATGAGGCTTTATTCTCCGTCGCAACAGCAGCGCAGCGGAAATGCCGCGCCACTAGCTGAGAGGATCTGTCTTTTCAGGACCATGTCTCCTTGAACCACTTTGCCGCATGACATCGGATATGGACAAACAGGATGCACAGGATTCGTGACTCAAGCATGCCAGTATCACGGAAACGGTGATTGGTTCTGCGTTTGAGGTGATCAACGAGCTAGGTGCGGGCTTTCTGGAGTCTGTCTATCAAACGGCACTACTGGTTGCCGTGCGAGAAAAAGGTCTGTCGGCGACTGCTCAGCAGCCGATTAAAGTGATGTTCAGGGGCAAATGCGTTGGCGACTTTTCGCAGACCTACTCGTTGAAAACATCGTGCTCGTTGAACTGAAGGCAGTAAAGGCATTGGCGCCAGAACACCAGGCACAGATCATTAACTACCTTAAATCCACCGGGATTGAAGTCGGTTTGCTGATCAACTTCGGAAACCCAAAGTTGGAGTATCGGCGCTTCACGCGAAGCAAGAATTTTGAACATGGATGAAGAGGATGAAGAGGATGAAGAGGATAAGAATTAAAAGAGTTTATCCTGTCTATCCTCTTCATCCATGTCTGTCAGATTCCCATGTTTGATACTGATACCAAACGCCGCCTCGACACCGCCCGTGAAAACGCGGGGCAGAGCACTCACCGGCGCTGACGCAGCGCCTCGTAGAGACAGACACCGGCGGCGACCGAGACATTGAGGCTCTCAACCGTTCCGCACAGGGGTAGACGGACCAGGCGATCGCAATGCTCGCGGGTGAGACGGCGCAGCCCGGTGCCTTCGCTGCCCATGACGAGGCCGAGCGGTCCGGTGAGGTCGGCGGCATAGAGCTCGGTGTCGGCGTCTCCGCTCGTTCCGGTGAGCCAGATCCCTCGCTCCTTGAGGTAATCCATGGTCCGGGCCAGGTTGGTGACCTGGACATAGGGCAGCGTCTCGGCGGCGCCGCTGGCGACCTTGCAGACCACCGGCGTGAGACCGACGGCGTTGTCCTTCGGGGCGATGACGGCATGAACACCGGCGCCCTCGGCGGTGCGAAGACAGGCGCCGAGATTGTGCGGATCCTGCACTTCGTCGAGCAGGAGCAGGAAGGGCGGGCCCTCGATCCGCTCCAGAAGCCGATCGAGATCCTGCTCGGAGCGTGCCGCGGGGACCCGCACCCAGGCCAAGGCGCCCTGATGATTTGTCCCCTCGGCGGCACGCTCGAGTTCGTCGCGCTCGACCTGGCGGACCTT